>CAIZEE010000629.1 GCA_903931835.1 uncultured Elstera sp. | reverse complement strand
TCCGCCGACTGTCTGTTGTCTAATCACCCATGACGCACCCTCGAAGAGTTGGTCTGACAACCATTTTGGAGGATGGAATGAACGTACCGTAAAGCTTGAAGAAGCAACAGGATCAATTAATTCTACCTCAGGGTAGTATTATGCAAGGTGCTTAGCTTCGCCTCCTCAGCCCCTCCCCTCGCCCGCATTCTTGAACCACTCGTCGATCGTAATCAGCCCGCCGGCCTGTTCGGCCCGGCCGATATCCTTGCCCGGCAGCGCGTCCTGAATGATGTCGATGCGCTTCCACTCCGCCAACGGCGTCTCGCAAGCGGCCGTCGGGGCATAGCGCGACTGCGCAACCCGCTTGTAGCTGTGCACGTAGCGGGGGCAATTGATCCACACGTCGCTGACATCCACCCGCACGATCATCTCCGCGTCCTTATACTCCTCCATCAGGGGATCCTGTGCCGACACGCTCGCGGTGCCTTGCACGCGCAGGCGATGGGGTGTTTCGAAATCGATGAATAGCAGCCCGACGAGCCCGTTGAGGGCGGCATTCCCCATCGACAAATACATCCCGTTACCGTCGTAGCTCGGAAACGCGATCGTCTTGGTGTCGATCACCCGGACAAAGCCAGCCTCGCCACCCTTGTAGGAGACGGTCGGCTGTCCCTGGCTGTTGACTGTGGACAGAAAGAACATGTCCCGCGAGGCGATGAAGCCGCTCGATTGTTCGTCGAGTTCAGTCTTCGCCGCGAGCATTTCTATGCGATCGGCAATCCGCCGCGTATCGAACTGGTCCTGCAGCGCGCGATGATTGTCTTGGAACAGGCGGCTCATGGGCAACTCCCTGGGGTCAACTCGTCTTTCAATCTAACGCGTCATTGTGCAACTCGGACCGTCAGACCGCAATTGATGAGCGAGGGAATTCCAGGGCGATTTTGCAGTCCACCATCCTGAATCCGGCCCGCAAACCCGCATGTCGTGGATCACGAATTTCCCTTCCGCCCCCGCCCCAACTACGGCTCGCCCTCTAAGTACTTTCCGACGCTACCGCCGATCGAGCAACACGATCACGGTCCATCCTCAACTTAACTTCAGGATCAAAAAAATGTTGAAGACATGGATCGCGACCGCATCAGTGTTCGCCCTGATGACCGGCGCCGCCGTTGCGCAAAGCTCGTCATCGGAAACGTCAACCTCCAGCCAGACAAGCACGCAAGCGCCTGCCCCGGCGACAACCTATGAGTCGCACAAGTCGCAAACCTCGACCGACGGCTATGGTAGCGAGACGAAGAAGACGCAAGACTCGATGAGCGACGGCAGCGGATCGAAAAAAGTGGGGACGAGTGTTACGACTGGTCCTGATGGCTCCAAGGTCAGCGTCACCAAGCAACAGACGACTGTAACGCCGCAGGCTGACACATCGACAAGCAGCCAATCCTCGACGACGACCGTCACTCACTAACGCCGCGTGCCGGGGCTGAAATGACGGTGAGAGTGTCGTTTATCGATACGGGGCGAGACAGGCCACGCCCCCTTGTTCGCGGTATCGTTTTGGCAAAATAACCTCTCACCGTAACCCGCCGTAACCAACCCGGTTCTCTACAGCAGATCCTGCCAAAGCCGGTCCAGCATCTCATGCGCCCGCTCGCCGAACGGCCGGTTGCGCCAGGCTTCCAGCGTCATGGCCGTCGATTTCGCCTCGTCCTCGGCGAACATGGTTTGGAGCTGTTCGGCCGTGTCGCTGCCGACGATGACGGCGTCGACCTCGTCGTTGAACAGCACGGAGCGATGGTCGAAATTCGATGAGCCGATCACCGACCAGACGCCATCGACCGTCACCAGTTTCGAATGCAGGATGACCTTGGGCATCTCGAAGATCTTCACGCCGGCCTCCAAGAGATCGCTATAGCGCGAGTGGCCGACGCTCATCGAGAGATCGCTGTCGCTGACCGCCGGGAGGACGAGGTGGACATCGACTCCGCGTTTCGCCGCCTCCTCCAGATCCTCCATCTCCTGATGTGTCGGCACGAAATAAGCGGCATTGATGAGCACGCTCTTCTCGGCATTGCTGATGGCCGAGAGCACGGTGACGTAGTAGCGCGGCACGGCGTGATCGGGTGTGCTGCCAATGATGCGGACGACCTCTGCACCCTTGGCCGGCGCTGTCGGCAACTCGACCGGGCCCTGGAACACGGGGCCCTTCTGTGCCCGCCAATGCTCCACGAACAGCGCCTGCAACTGAGCCGCAGCCGGCCCCTCGATCTCGGCGTCATTGTCGCGCCAGGGCAGGACAGGCCCCGCCGGATTGCCGGATTTGGCGATCGACGGGCCTTCATAGCTCGCACTCATATTGATGCCGCCGACGATCGCCACGGCGCCATCGACGACCAGAATCTTGCGGTGATCGCGATCATTCAGCGCATAGCCCGACCGGGCGTCGAGCGGATTGACCGGGTTGAACTCGACCAGATTGATGCCGCCAGCCTTAAGCCGTTCAAAGAACGCGGGCGGCGTCTCGACGGAGCCGTAACTGTCGTAGATCACGTTGATCGCCACACCTTGTTGGCGCTTGGCGAGCAGCAAATCACCCAGATGCGCGCCGTCGCTCTCAATATCCTCGAAGGTGTAGTATTCGAGATTGATCTCGACCTTGGCCGACTGGATCGCCTGAAACATGGCGTGGAATGTGGCAGCGCCGTCACGCAGCATCTTGGTGCGATTGCCGGCGACCAGCGGGCTTTCGGCAACCGCCTGCTCGATCGCCAGATGCCGCTCCAACAACGACGCGTCTTTAGATGTCTTCGCGAGCCGATCGAGAATCGCCTTGGATTGTCTCTGGCTCAGCGGTCCTTGGCGGCCGATCAGTTCGGGCTTCTCCGTTTGCCCGGCACGACTAATGGCGCCTTCATCGATATCCGGCACGCTTGCGCAGCCGGATAGGCCGGCCAGAGCAATCGTTGCGGCCAGTGCCGCAGATAGCCGATTTGGGAATGTCACGAGGCGTCCGTTCAGAGTGAGCGAGACATCAACACCTCGATGGGCTCGAGCGTTCCAGTGGGTGAACCGATCTTCGAGATGCCCTCGCTCGTCCGGCGTTGCCCGATGAGCAAACGCTTCCCCACCCTATCCGCGTGCGTGACGCCCGCGACCGGGAGTACGCCCCGACCGCCATCTTAGCTGCGACTTAAGCTAGCGGATCGGACAGGGCTTCAGGAGCCTCAGAATCTACTCACGGGGGCGAAAGGCGCGGCATTGAGGGGGGAGTTCGAGGGAGAAAATACTGATCTGGCCGGCAAAGCCGACGGCCCATTGATAGGCGTCCCATGAGCCGGGTCTTGAACGAATGGCTGGATCACACGCCTGGATTTTGAAGAGATCAATATGCCGTCCCAAGATTGCCTGCGTCCCAGGTTACCCGCTCATGTTTCGCCGCCTTGTCGTCGATCGTCGCTTCTACCCGCTCGCCGTCACGCGCTCCGCCGAAAGTCGACGCTCAGAGGTCAATTGAGTGATTGTCCGAATCAGCACAGAGGCACCAATCGGCTTGGTAAGGTAGCACGTGAATCCAGCCGCTTCCCACTCTACGCGCTGCTCGTCCAACGCATTGGCGGTGACCGCAATGATCGGCGTGTTCTGATTAGGACCAGCCGCGCCGGTGATCCGACGCGCCGCCTCCAGCCCTGACATAACGGGCATTTGCATATCCATCAGGATGACATCGAACCGCCGCAGACTGGCCTCGCGCACCGCCTCAGCGCCATTCTCAACCGAAATCAGCTCGGCGTTCAGCGGCTCCAGAATCAACTCCACGAGCCGGCGATTGAGCGGATGATCTTCCGCCACCAGGATGGCGAGGCGCTGGCTGCGGCTCGCCATCCCGCCATCCTCCGCCGGGGCGTCGCTCGCGTCGGGCAAGCTTGCCGGAACAAGCGGCAAATCGAGGCGGAAGGTTGTGCCAGCGGGCGAGGTGGTGACCAGCAGCAGCTCGCCACCGAGCAGGTCGGCAAGCTTGTGGCTAATCGCCAATCCGAGGCCGGTTCCACCAAATTCTTGAGCAATCGCGGCGTCCCCCTGCTCGAAGCTTTTGAACAGGCGCCCAAGGCTCTCCTCACCGATGCCAGGGCCGGTATCGGCGACATCAAACCACAGCCGATCGGCCGAGCGCGCGACAGTCATGGTGACGCTGCCTTCGGCAGTAAATTTCAGGGCGTTCGAGAGCAGGTTGATCAGGATTTGAGTAAGGCGCAGAACATCGCACTCAATCGCCTGCGGCAGATCCGCCGCCAGGACGACGTTAAGGTCAACGCCTGACTCATTGGCCTTTGGCCGCCAGATCGCCACGGCTTGCTCCACCGCCTGCTGCAACTCGAATGTCGACGGATAGATCTCGATCCTGCCAGCCTCGATTTTCGACATATCCAGGACGTTGTCGACCAGCCGCAGCAACACTTCGCCGCCGGTCAACAAGATCGATACATATTCGTTTGCCGCCGGTGGCAACTCGGTTCTGCTTAACAAATGGGCCGCAGCGGTCACGGCGTTAAGCGGCGTGCGGATTTCGTGGCTGATCGTCGCCAAAAAGCGCGACTTGCTGAGATTGGCTTGCTCTGCGAGCGCGCGGGCAGCGGCCAAAGCCTCGTAGGCGCGGCGGTTGCGCTCGGCAACCATGACAAAATGCACAAGATAGCCAATGAAAGCTGCCATCACGGCGAAGAAAAACGGCCATGCCGGCCTGTCAGCCCCGAACATAGTGGCAATCGGCAAGCTGAGAAGCATCAGCGATTGCGTGACCAAAGCGGTCCACATCATCAATCGCATCGTATTGAGGATGAGACAATTATGCAGCAGCGAGGCGCACATCATAACTGTCGCGAATAGCGTCCCATAGGGTGCGTAGAACCAGATGTAGAAGGTGATGCTGCCGTAAAGGCAGCATTGAAGGCAGCAGACGATCGCCAGCGCCAGGCGAAGTCGTGGCGTTAGAGCAGTTAGGCGCGGGAAGACGCGAACGTCAAAAAACCAGTCAGCGCCCTGGGCGACGATCACAGCGCCAAGCCAGACCAGAGCCCAGACGCTGGGTACCTGCCACATGATCAGCCCAGCCGTCATCACCGCGAAGCCAATGCGACTGCTGACCTGACTGGCGCGCTCACGAATGAGCGAGTGGAATTGGGCGATCTCGTCCATTGATACCTTGCGTTGGTACTCTTACGCCGTCGATGTCTGCGGCAATGTAAAATTTTCGTAAATTACTCTCGACATTACAGGCAAATGCTTGTCTGGCAAAGGAGTTCGAGGCACATCATCCGAACTTTGGTTGAGGCGCCGTCGACCGCATGGCTTGAATTCGGGCTAGACCGTTCCCTGGCATGTACGCTCTTGCCGCCACGGTCGAGCCGCCTAGACGGCGGTCAGAAATCCATCCCAAGGATCAGCTTGAACACCAGCCCGTCCGAGCCGGCGGTAAAACCATGACCGATGCCGAACTCCACGCTCCGGGCATCCTCCTCATGATAGTCGACAACCGCAAACAGGCTTTGCGCCTGCTGGTTCACGGCACGCAGAGAGGCGAGCTGTCCAAAATCTGAATATTGCTCGATCGCAACCGCCCATAGCGGGGTCAAATTATAGGCGATGCGCTCCGATGGCGCGAAATCGAGCTTGCCGAGCCCGTGGAAATCCGTGTCGAAGATCGGATTTACAATCAGATCCCACGACCCCAGATGCAGCCCCAAAATCGGCCGGATTTCGCCTGAAAAACGGGTCGACTCCCAATGCGCCGCGTTGTAACTCAGCTCGAAATTGATGCCATAGAAGACTGTTCGCGTCGCCGCATAAGGTGAGACGAACAACGCTCTTATCTTGCCCGAATCAAGCTCCGCCCGGCCGTCATTGCGAATGGTGTAAACCGGCAAATAGAGCCCCGCCTCGAACCACTCGGTAACGCCATAGGCGAATTCGGGAACGCCGTTCCAGGCATGTTCGGGCACGATGCCCTTGGGATAGTCGGCCGTCGCCCGGCCGATCGGCGTGTAGTTGGAATGCAGTTCGACATCCCATTGGCCGACGTCCGCAATAGACGCGTCGTAAACCTGAATCTCGTCGGTCTGCGCCAGGGCAGCCCCCGGAAGGGCAATCATCAGGATCAGCCAAAGTACCGCTCTGCGCATCTTCCCTCCCCGCCACGGAATTCTTAACCCGAACCTCGGCACGCCGCTACCCGGCATCAACCGCGCTGGCGTCATTTGCCGGGAAATAGAAACCGAACGCGGTGCCGTGGCCGGGGCGGGTGGTTACGGCATAGGCGCCGCCATAAGCGGCGATGATGCCAAGGACGATAGAGAGGCCAAGGCCGCTGCGATCGCCATGATTGAGCGCGGTGAAAAATGGCTCGACCAACCGCTCGACGACGTCCTGTTCCATGCCGGGGCCATCGTCGGCAACCGAGATCCTGACAT
>CAIZEE010000628.1 GCA_903931835.1 uncultured Elstera sp. | reverse complement strand
CTGAAATGCCCGGCGGATCATGTGTTCGAGGGCTGGTTTCGCGATAACGCAGCGTTTGATGCGCAGGCGGCGAGCGGCGATATCTCCTGCGCCGTCTGCGGCGATACCGAGATCGTCAAGGCGCCGATGGCGCCCAAAATCCTGCGTGGCTCCGCTGAGCCGAAACTAGACGCCGCCACCGTCAAGGCGGCGTTGCGCGCGATTCGGGCGGAGGTTGAGGCCAATTGCGACTATGTCGGCCCCAATTTCGCCGAGGAGGCGAAACGCATCCATTTCGGCGAAGTGGAGCCGCACGCGATTTATGGCGAGGCGACCCAGGAGGAGGCGAGCGATCTGGCCGATATCGGCGTCGATATCGCCAAGCTGCCCTGGATCGAGCCCGAGAACTAACCTCGCAAAATCAAGCCATCGCGCGGCGGCGCGCTTCCTGTGCCACGTGCTTGTCAACGATCTCGACACCAATCGGCATCAGGCTGAGGCCGGCCAATTTCAGATGCTGCCAGGCGAACGGAATGCCGATGATCGTGATCGCACACGCGATCGCAGCACCGATATGGCCGAGTGCCAGCCAGATGCCGAAGACGAGCAGCCAGATGATATTGCCGATCATGCCGAGCGGCCCGGTGCCGATATCCTCACGCCCCGTCAATAACCGGCGGCTGACCGCCTCCTGCCCGAACGGCCATAGCGTGAATACGCCGATGGTAAAACACGCCCTTGCCCAGGGCAGGCCGATCACGCTGATCGCGGCGATGATGCCGGCGAAAAACCACAGACACGCGGTGATGAGGCCACCAAAGACGACCCAGATGATATTGAGGATAAGCGACATGAGCCAAGACCTCCGATCAGCCTGCTGGTAGCATAAGAGCAAATGCCAGCCTGCCGCTAGAATCAGGTGAAAAGGAGATGTGGGATTGATCGAAGCATCCTGCCATTGCGGTGCGGTCCATCTGGAAATTGAGGCGGCTCCCGAGACGGTGACCGACTGCAACTGCTCGATCTGCCGACGCTATGGCGTGTTATGGGCCTATTACCGGCCAGCCCAAGTGCGCGTTAAACAAGGAGAAGGCGCTACCGACACTTATGTCCGGAGCACCCGCAGGAATGAGTTCCACCGCTGCCGGATTTGCGGCTGCGTCGCCTATTGGCGGAAATTCGACCCGTCAATTGATCGTATGGGCGTGAATGCCAGGCTGATGGATCCTGCCGTGCTGGCCGCCGCCCGCGTGCGCCATTTGGACGGTGCGGATACTGAGGAGTATCTCGACTGATGATCGAAGCCTCCTGCCATTGCGGCGCCGTGCATATCGAGGTCGAGACGGCACCAGAGGCCGTTACAGATTGCAATTGTTCGATCTGCCGACGCTATGGCACGCGCTGGGCGTATTACTCGCCCAAACAGGTGCGCATCACGCCGGCGGAGACTGCGACCGAGATCTACAAGTGGGGCGACAAGCGGCTGGAATTTCACCGCTGCCGGGTCTGCGGTTGCGTGACCCATTGGGCTGCCGTCGAAAAGACCCATGACCGCATGGGCGTCAACACGCGGCTGATGGCGCCGGAGGTGGTGGCTGCTGCTCGCGTGCGCAAGCTCGACGGTGCCGACACCTGGACCTATTTTGGCGAATGACGCTTCCTGTCGG
>CAIZEE010000627.1 GCA_903931835.1 uncultured Elstera sp. | reverse complement strand
GGCCATTGTTAAACAAATCCGCCTTAAACAATTGGCTTCCGTATTCGTAGAAGAACTCCGTGCCGACTTGGTACCCCATCCCATTATAACCGCCATAAGCCGGATCATTCTTAGGTAAACTAGGTACTTCAACACCAGCCCATGGACCGTGGTTCTGCCAAACGAACATGTTTGCGTTTGACCATGCCAACGGCTTGTTGCTCTCTCGAATAACCTTAGCCTCGTGCTTGAAGTACGAAGTGAAGGCCGCACAAACTTCTTTGCCACCCTCAAAAGGGGCGCTCCGCTGGTTTATCTCGTCCGCATGCGCCGGAACGGAATAAGCTAGGAGCGCTATCAGAAGCGTGTGAGGAGAAATTCGATAACGACGCTGATAACGCCCAGACTTGGAACACGAAGGTTGCATCGTGAAATACTGGCTCATCGTTCACCCGCACTCTTACTCGCGTGCCGCGTATTTGCTAGGAGCAAATCCTGAACAATCCGTCACCGGAAAGCTCGTGTCAGCATGGCTCTGTCGCAAACCTACCACACGGAGAAGTAGTGACAATGCGAGTGACCAAAGTGTCAGACCCTGAATTTCTGAGATTGACCCACATGGATACCGACGTCGTCTTCGGTCATCTCAACGACGAGCGGGCGTTCTTCGAATGGCTCGCGCGCATCCCTTGCGTCGAACGCTATTTTGGTGATGGACCGCGTGGCCTCGTGGTCCAACTCACCCGCCGGCCCCGGCAGGACGAATTGCGAGAACTGCTTGCGCTATGCCACCGATATCGCGTTGGCATGCGGCAGCTCGCCAAATTCGAGACAGCGCGAAATCGGGCTTGGTTCTGCGATCCGATAGCCTATTGGCACGAGGCCGTATTCGGAAAGAAAAAGCGCGCTACAACGAAAAGTTAAACGCCACGGAAATGCGCGGCCGCGTGCCCTCAAACCGGTGGACGGCGTGAACCAAAAACGAGGGAAACAGGATCAGATCGCCTGATTTCGGCGTCACGAACTCCGACAACCCGGCGCTCAAGCAATCCGACACGGCATAGCGCAGATACGGCGCGTAGAGGTTGGGTAACACGCCGCGCGGATCATTGGCGATGAAGGTGCCGCCGACATCCGGGTTCTCCGCTATCCCGCCGTCATCGACCCAATAGACCCCAGACCAGAACGAGCCCGGGTGGCTGTGCAGGAAATTGGCGTTGCCCGCGCGGTTGATATTAGCCCAGGAATTGATCTTCCAGGGCGGCCGTGCCGCCTCCGGCCCGCCCGCGCCCTGCACCATCGTCATTTGCGTGGCGAGGATGGTAGCGGCATGGATCAATATCGCACCCGCCTCCCCACCCCAACTCACGAAATCATCAGCCGATTGCCAGCCGCCGTCGTTGCTGAGCTTGACGCCGGCATGATGCTGCGCCCGTTCGAGGATGATGGTCGAAAGGGCGGCGTTAAGCGCCTGAGCGTCGGTCAGCGGTGCGACGATGAGCGGCGTCGGAAACAGTTTTCGTACCTGCACCTGCTCGGCAACGAAGATCGGCCTCGCAGGGGCAGTCGATAACGTCATATCCATCTTATCGTCCAATCGCTGCACCACACACGATAGGGTTCCCTCTACGTGGTACGGTGTTGTTTCGCAGAAACGCTACGCCGCCTTCGAAGAATCGCCGCCATGGGCCTTCACCAGATCGGCCGCTGTCGTCACGGTGGTCGATGTGCCGTCGGAATAGGTCGTCACCGTCGTGGTCGAGCCGTCCGCGTCGTCGGTTGTCAAAACGCTGACAACGGTCTTGTTTTTGGACGCGCCGGAAGCACTGCCGGTCTTGCCGATCTGGCTGGCATCGGCTGCGGTCGTGTCGGTGGTATCCGAGCTGACCGCAGTGGCGCTGGTGGCAGCAGCACTGGTCGTCGTAAAGCTGGTCGTGCTGGCGCTCGTCGTGTCAGAGCTGGCCGCGCCCGAGGCGCTGGATGAGCTCGCGGCCGTTGTGATGCCAAGCTGCTGATCGAGATAATTCGCCAGATCGGTCTCGGTGAAATAGCCGGCGCCGGTCGTATCGAGCTTGGCGTAGAGCGAATCCGCTTCCGCCTGCGTGCCGCCGACGCCGATGACATATTGTTCGAGCTGCGATTTCGTGACTTTGCCAGTACCGCTCGCATCGAGCTGCGAGAACGCCTCCTGCGACACCTGGTTGACCTGGGCGGCCGGCGAGGCCTGGGCATGCAGATAGGCGTCGAGATCGGATTCGGTGAAGGACGATGACCCGGAGGGGGCGATCGCCTGGAACAGCGCGTCTGCTTGCTGCTTCGTCCCGCCGGCAGCCGTCACCTCGCTTTCAAGCTCGGTTTCGGTCACGCTGCCAGTACCCTTGGGATCGAGGGCTGAGAAGATAGCCTGGCTCGCCTGATCGATCGGGTCACCTTGTGACGACTGGGCGCTGGCGGCCTGGGTCTTCAGATAGCTGTCGAGATCGCTCTCGCTGAACGAGCTGGCCCCGCTTGGAGCAATCGCAGTGAACAGCTGATCGGCTTCCGCTTTGGTGCCGCCATTCGCGGTGACGTAGCTTTCAAGCTGCGATTGGGTGACCGCACCGGTGTTATTGGGGTCGAGCACCGAGAACAGGGCTTGCGCCGTCTGGTCGATGGGGTTAGGCGGCGGCGCGCTTTCCGTCGCAAGATAGCTATCGAGATTGGATTCGCTGAACGAGGTCGCCCCGGCGGGTGCTATCGAGGTGAACAGCTGATCGGCCTCAGCCTTGGTGCCGCCATTGGCGGTTACATAGGCCTCAAGCTGCGTTTCGGTGACCGCCCCCGTGCCGTTTGGATCGAGCTTGGCGAACAGCGCCTGCGCTGCCTGATCGACCGCATTGCTGCCACTGGAGCTGCCACTGGAGCTGGACGAGGCGCTGCTGATCGCCGCCGTTGACGTCGTGCTGGATGAAGAGCTGGACTGCGACGCCGTACTGGTCTGGCTTTGCAGCGCGATCAGCACGGCGAGCACCTGGCTCGCCAGCTGGGTCAGCGCTGCCTGGGTGCCGTTGACGCTGGTCGAAGTGTCGGTAGAGCTCGTGGAGCTGGTCGTTGAGCTGGATGAAGACGACGCGTCCGTCCCCGATCCGCTGCTGGGGTCGAACTCCTGAATAAGCGCGGACAGTAAGTGCTTTGCGTGGACCTGACTGCTGCTGAGAGCGCCGATTGCGTCGACCATGGTTGACCCCCTTCCCATTGGATGCGGCCGCTCAATCGGGCCGTCATGCGCAACTACGCCGGCCCAAAGCCGAGTCCTGCGCTGGAAAATCGTGAAACATCTCTTTGATAACTGGGCAAAATTTGCCGAGTGAAGCGCAGGAGTGAAGACGGGCTGTCGTAGATAGGGCTAGAAGGTGGGACGCAGCGCCGAACAAACGGCCTGTTCTCATAAGGGGTCAATCGACCATGTGCCGGGGATGACAGGTGGGTTTTGTACGGGGATAGGCCTCTTCAGGAGGTCAGCTTGACGGGTATTGGGCCCATTGGCATCGGGCCGGACGACATGTCCGACGAAGCGCTGATCGAGCGGATAGCCCAAGGCGACCGGATGGCCTATCGCAGCCTGTCGCTGCGGCATGGACGGCGGGCGCTTGGTCTTGCCTTCAGGATTCTCGGCAATTGGACGGAGAGCGAGGACGCGGTGCAGGAAGCCTTGTTGAAGGTCTGGACGAATGCGGAGCGCTGGGACGCGGCGCGCGGCCAGTTCAAGAGCTGGTTCGACCGGATCGTCGTCAACCAATGCATCGACCGCAAACGCAAGCCCGCTGCCGACCAGCTGGATGAGAGCTATGACGCGCCGGACCCCTCGACCACGCCGCATCAGAATGCCGAAGGCAATGAAATGGCGCGCGCCATCAAGGCCGCGATCGATGCCTTGCCCGAGCGCCAGCGGGCAGCGCTCGCCCTTTGCTATTACGACGAATTGGGCTGTGCCGAAGCAGCCGGAATATTGGGCCTGACGGTTTCCGCGACGGAAGCATTGCTGGTGCGTGCGCGCCGCAAGATCCGCGTGGCATTGACCGAGATGGGTCTGATCCAGGCAGGAGACCTAAGATGAATTTGACCGAATTTCAGAAATTGCTCGATGCCTATGGCCCGCATCCGACCGATTGGACGGGGGAGCAGCGCCAGAATGTCGTCCGTCTGCTTGAGGCATCGGAGCCGGCCAGGCTGGCGCTGAAGGACGCGCTGGCGCTCGACCAGGCTTTGTCGCAACTGGCGCCGGTGGTCTCTGAGGAGCGGCTGGAAGCCCTGGTGAACCGTGTCGTAAGAATGGCGCCGCCACGCGAAGCCCAATCAGTGGTGCCGGATTACGCCCGGCGGCTATTCGTGCCGCCCAAATCCTTCGGCAAAGGCTTCGCCAGCGCTTTCGCGGCGTCGTGTTTCCTGATCGGTGTCGCGATCGGCAGCTCCGTCGAATTGACCGATGTCACGACACCCGCCACTGCCACTACGTCCACGACCGCCTCATCGTCGATCTGGCCGGCCTGCCCCTTGGTTCAACAACGAGGGTGAAAATCGGAATCGAATAACCTTCGCCACCGGTCTCAAAGAGACCAAACCCGTCGCAACCACCCCGATCACAATAGGGATCGTATGATGACTGAAGCAAAACGCCGCTCGCTGCCTTACGCCTTTCTGGCCTCCATCGGCCTCAACATCCTGTTTGTCGGCCTGGCCGTCGGGCTGTTTCTGCATGGCCCCCACATGATGGGCCATCCAGGCGGCCCGCCACCCCCGCCGCCGCCCGGCTTTGGCGGAGAACCGCCACATAGCATGGTCGAGCATATGACGCGCGGCATGTCGGCTGCCGATTCCGAGGTGATCAAACAAGCCTTCGGCGATATCAAGGGCCCGATGGGCGACCATCCGCCAGGACCGCCGCCCGGTGGTCCGATGGGTGACCGTCCTCCCGGCCCGCCCCCCGGCGGCCCCCTGGGCGATCATCCTCCTGGTCCGCCGCCGGGTGGTCCCTTCGGCGACCGTCCGCCGCATGAGCTGGACGCCGAGCGCAAACATGTTCAGGAATTGCTGGTCGCACCCACCCTGGATACCGCAGCCTTGGCCGCCGCCCTTGATGCCGAGGCCGCCAAACGCGCCGCCTTCGAAGCCTCGATCCGCACGGCCTTCCTGACCGCAGCCCCCAAACTGTCCTTAGAAGGCCGCCGCCAGCTCGTTCATAATTTCGACGGGCACTGAGACGGGATTCACCCCCACCTCACCCAACCTCTCCGCCCCCTGGGCGGAGAGGAGCGCTAGAGGCGACCGCCGTTCTTCCCCTCTCTGCCCCGGCGGGGCGGAGAGGGCAGGGAGAGGTGGGGCCTTGCGCCCTAAAAATGTATCGCCATCCCCGTCACCGCCAACGCCGCTTCCTTCACATTCTCGCTCAGCGTCGGATGCGGGTGACAAGTCCGCCCGATATCCTCTGACGACGCGCCGTATTCCATCGCGAGCGCCAGTTCTGAGATCATCGTGCCGGCGTCCTGGCCGATGATGTGGACGCCCAGCACCTGGTCGCTCGTCGCATCGGCCAGCACCTTCACGAAGCCGTCCGTATCGCCATTGGCGCGCGCGCGGCCGCTGGCGGTGTAGGGGAATTTGCCGGTTTTGTAGGTGATGCCGGCGGCTTTCAGCTCTTCCTCTGTACGACCGACGGAGGCGACTTCGGGCGAGGTGTAGATCACGGCCGGGATGGCGTTGTAGTTCACATGGCCGTGCTGCCCCGCGATGAGTTCGGCGCAGGCAACGCCCTCCTCGCTCGCCTTATGCGCCAGCATGGCGCCGTCGATCACATCGCCGATCGCGTAGATCGAGGGCACGGAGGTTTGAAAATGGCCGTTCTTTATGATGCGGCCCTTGGCATCGCGCGCCACGCCGACCTCATCCAGGCCG
>CAIZEE010000626.1 GCA_903931835.1 uncultured Elstera sp. | reverse complement strand
CTGTCCGCATTGCGGCGAACGAGGGATCGACGAGTTCAGCTATGGCGGCGATGCCTCGCGCCGCCGGCCGAACTCGACCGAAATGGGCCAAGACTGGATGGATTACGTCTATCTGCGCGACAATCCCGCCGGGCTGCATCGCGAGCTTTGGTACCACGGCGCCAGTTGCCGGGCTTGGCTGATCGTCGAACGCGACACGCGCACCCATGCGATCGGCAAGGTCACATCCGTATGAGCGCTGCTCAACCCTTCCGCCTCGCCTCGGGTGGCCAAATTGATCGCGCGCAACCGCTCGAGTTCCAGTTTGACGGGCAGCGTTACAGCGGGTTTGCCGGCGATACGCTGGCCTCGGCGCTGATCGCCAATGGCGTCCGTCTGGTCGGGCGATCCTTCAAATATCACCGTCCGCGCGGCATTCTGTCGGCGGGCCCGGAGGAGCCGAACGCGCTTGTGGAATTGCGCGACGGCGCCAGACGCGAACCCAATACGAGAGCCACGGTGGCGGAGCTCTATGAAGGGCTCACAGCGCAAAGCCAGAATCGATTTCCCTCGCTGAAATACGATCTGCTGTCGGTCAACGCGCTGCTGTCGCCCATATTCGCAGCCGGGTTCTACTACAAGACCTTCATGTGGCCGGCTTCGTTCTGGGAGAAGGTCTACGAGCCGCTGATCCGCCGTGCGGCCGGTCTCGGCAGGGCGGCAACAGCACCTGATCCGGACCATTACGAGCGTCGGACCGAGTTCTGTGATCTGCTAGTGATCGGCTCTGGTCCGGCCGGTTTGGCGGCGGCGTTATCGGCCGCACGGAGCGGTGCCCGCGTCGTGCTGGCGGAACAGGATTTTGCGCTCGGTGGCCGGCTGCTGAGCGACCGGGAGGAGATTGGCGGACGCCCGGCCCTAGAGTGGCTCGGCGAGACGGTCGCCGAATTACAGTCCATGCCCGATGTTCGCATCTTGACGCGCACAAGTGTGCTCGGCGTCTATGACGGCGGGACCTATGCGGCGGTTGAGCGGGTCAATGATCACCTAGCCCAAATACCCGAATTCGAGCCGCGCCAGCGTTTATGGCGGATCATAGCCAAGCGGTCGGTGCTAGCGACCGGCGCCATCGAGCGGCCGATCGTCTTCGGCGATAACGACCGGCCGGGCGTGATGCTGGCGGGGGCGGTGCGGTCCTATGTGAACCGTTTCGGTGCGCTGCCC
Source organism: uncultured Elstera sp. (assembly GCA_903931835.1). Taxonomy (GTDB): domain Bacteria; phylum Pseudomonadota; class Alphaproteobacteria; order Elsterales; family Elsteraceae; genus CAIZEE01. Next base: position 4,152 of record CAIZEE010000626.1, on the reverse strand, counting down.
GGGCGACGCGTCGTCGTCTTCAGCAACAATGATGATGGCGCGCGGACGATCGCCGATCTGGCCGCCGCCGGCGTTGAGATCATGGCGATGGTCGATTCCCGTCATGACGTGCCGCAAAGCCTGCGCGATCTCGCTAAGCAAGTGGGCGCACCGGTCTTCGCTGGCAGCGCGGTTTTGCGGGCGAGGGGTGGCCGGCAGGTTCAGGCGGTCGAGATCGCCGGCGATGCCGGACAGCATCGCGTGAACTGCGATCTGCTTGCCGTATCCGGCGGATGGAACCCGGCGGTGCATCTCGCGTCGCATCACGGCGGCAAGCCGATCTGGAATGAGGCGATCGCCAGCTTCGTGCCCGGCGCCTTGCCGCCCGGCATGGCGGCGGTAGGTGCTGCGAGTGGCGCGTTCGACTTGAGCGCAGCCTTATCGAGAGGCTGGCTGGCCGGTTCCGAGGCGTCAGCGCTGCCCAGCTGGAATGCGCCAGACCGCTCCTACGCAATCGAGCCGCTGTGGCGGACGCGCAAGTCCGGCGGCAAGGCCTTCGTTGATTTTCAGAACGATGTGACGGCGGGCGATATCGAGCTTGCCGAACGCGAGGGCTTTCGCTCGGTCGAGCATCTGAAGCGCTACACCACGCTCGGCATGGCGACCGATCAGGGCAAGACGTCCAACGTCAATGGTCTGGCGTTGATGGCGGCCCAGACCGGCCGGTCGATCGCTGATACGGGCACGACTGTATTTAGGCCGCCCTTCACGCCGACGGCGATCGGCGCCTTTGCCGGCCACGCAAGGGGGAGGGATTTCCGCCCCACTAGGCGTACGCCCGCCCATGATTGGGCGGTGGAGCAGGGCGCCCAGTTTCTCGAAGCGGCCTTGTGGCTGCGCGCCGCTTATTTCAGCCGAAACGGCGAGCGGGATTGGCAAACCAGTACCAATCGTGAGGTTCTGGCCGTGCGCAGCTCGGTTGGGCTGTGCGACGTCACGACGCTCGGAAAGATCGATATTCAGGGCCGTGATGCGGCGGAGTTTCTGGAGCGCGTCTATATCAATCCGTGGAAATCGCTGGCGATCGGCCGCGCGCGCTACGGTATCATGTTGCGCGAAGACGGCATGGTGTTCGATGACGGCACCACCGCGCGCCTCGGCGATACGCGCTATGTGATGACCACCACGACCGGGAATGCCGGGGCTGTGTTCCAGCATCTCGAATACTGCCATCAGGTGCTCTGGCCCGACCTCAGCGTTCAGTTCACCTCGGTGACCGAGCAATGGGCGCAATACGCCATAGCCGGCCCCAACTCCCGGACATTGCTGGAGCGCATTGTCGATCCCGGCTTCGATCTGTCGAACGAGGCTTTCCCCTATATGGCGGCGGCCGAATTGACCGTGCTGGGGGGTGTTAAGGCACGGCTGTTCCGCCTGTCCTTCTCGGGCGAGCGTGCCTTCGAAATCGCCGTGCCGTCGCGCTTTGGCGCAGCACTCGTGCGCCATTTGATGGCGATCGGCGGCGATCTCGGCCTCATCCCCTACGGTGTTGAAGCGCTCAACGTGTTGCGCCTCGAAAAGGGGCATCTGGTCGGCTCCGAGTTGAACGGCCAGACGACGGCGCAGGATCTCGGCTTTGAACGCATGATGTCGAAGAAGAAGGATTATATCGGCCGCGCGATGGCAACCCGCGAGGCCTTGTTGCGTCCCGACCGGCAGCAATTGGTCGGGTTGAAGCCGGTCGAGCCCAAGCAGTCCTTCGGCGCCGGCGCGCATCTATTGCCGTGTGGGGTCGCGACGAATGCGGCGAATGACCAGGGCTATGTCACGTCGGCCGGGTATTCGGCGACGCTCGGCCATTGGATCGGCCTCGGCCTGCTCGCGGGTGGGCGGGATCGGTTGGGTGAGGTCATCCGGGCCTGCAATCCGATGAAGGGCGAGGAGACGGTGGTTGAGGTCGTCGCGCCCGTCTTCTTCGACCCGGAAGGGACCAGGCTCCATGGCTGAGGTCAAATTGGTGCCGCATTCGGCCTTAGGTCCGCTTGGGGCGTCGCGACGCATCGGTCGTCTGTCCGATAGCGCGGGCGTGACCCTGAGGGAGCGGGACGATATCGGGTTTCTCAGCATCGCGGCGGAACGGGGTGAGGCGTCGGCGGTGCTGGCCCGTCTCGGTGACGCGCTCGGGCTCGGGATACCAGACAATTTCCGCCGGGTCGGCGATGGCGTCTCCGCCATCGGTCCCGGTCGCTGGCTGCTTGACGGCCTGCTTGCGGCGGCCGGCCAGGAGTACGCTTTACGCGATCTGTTGGCTGGTATTGCCGGCGTCGTCGATGAAAGCGATGGTTGGGTCGTTCTCGACCTGTCTGGCGCTCGCGTGGGTGACGCGTTGGCGAAGCTCGTGCCGATCGATTTGCACCCGAAAAGCTTTCGGGAGGGTGATCTGGCGTTGACCATCGCCGAGCATATCAATGTACGGCTGTGGCGTTTGAGCGGAGGTAACGCCTATCGCCTGGCTGCACCCCGCAGCTATGCCGAAAGCCTGTTCAGGAGCCTCGCCTCGGCCGCCTCCGAATATGGTCTCGAGATCGCCTAGCCGAGCGCCGGGGAACAGAATCTGTGCCGCTCTGATCAGGGGGCAGGGTGAGGTCGTCGGCACGATTGCCTCCTCAGCCGGACAGGTCCAATCTCTCTCCCCGTCATTAGCAGCAATCCTCACGACGTTACCCGGGAGTGAACGATGGTGTTGCAACCCCCATCGCAATCAGCCGCAGAAACCCACGACCCTGCCTTCTTTTCTGAGCTCAACTCTGCGGAAATCGTCAATGCGCGGATTGATCGGGCGGTCGCGGATACCCGCTTTGGCCAGGTCATCGCTGCCATGACCCGGCATCTCCACGCCTTCATTAGCGAAGTCGAACCGACCAACGAGGAGTGGCTGGCCGCAATCCAATTTCTGACTGAGGTCGGTCATACCTGCACCGAATGGCGGCAGGAATTCATCCTGCTTTCGGATATTCTCGGTGTCTCAATGCTGGTCGACGCGATCAACAGCCGCAGGCCATCGGGGGCGACGGAAAACACCATCCTGGGGCCATTTTACGTTGCCAACGCGCCGCACCGCGCCAATGGCGACACGATCTGTCTGGATGACAAAGGAGAGCCGCTGGTCGTGCGTGGCCAGGTCACCGACACCAACGGCACACCTATCGCCAACGCCGTCGTCGATGTCTGGCAAACCAATGATGACGGTTTCTACGACGTACAGCAGCCGGGAATTCAGCCTGCCATGAACATGCGGGGCGTGTTTCGGACCGACGCGGCAGGGCGATACTGGTTCCGCTCCGTGCGGCCCCGCTACTACCAAATTCCGAGTGACGGACCGGTTGGTCAGCTGCTCGAAAAACTTGGTCGGCATCCCAACCGGGCGGCGCATATCCACGCGGTCGTGTCCGCCGATGAGTACGACGCCGTCGTTACTCACATATTCGAACCGAACTGCCAGTATTTGCGGGAAGATGCAGTCTTCGGTTTAAAGAGCAGCCTGATCGGCGATTTCAAGCGGACCGAAGACGAGCAAGCGGCCGCAGCGCTTGGCTTCACCGGCAGCCCGTTCTTCTGGGAAGTAACCGCCGATTTTGTCCTGGCGCCGTCGACCGGCCGCAAGGCGTTCGTTCACCAAGTCTGATCGAGATCGACAGACTGGCGACTCGAGCCTCGCCGACGCGAGCGGTATCGTGTCATGCTGGACATAGCGGTTGAACGCTCCCCAGCACGTCGTTTTGTCACGAGGAATGAGAAGTGATCGGCAAGATAGGATTAGAGGAACATTTCGCCATCCCCGAGACGCTGCAAGATTCTGCCGGTTTTGTTCCGGGGGAATACTGGACGGAACTCAGCCGTCGGCTGCTCGATATTCAGGACGACCGATTGCGTCAGATGGACGACAACGGAATGGAAATGATGGTGTTGTCGCTGAATGCGCCGGCAGTGCAAGCCATACCCTCTCCCTCGCAGGCCAACGCGATTGCCGTCTTGGCAAACGACTTTCTGGCCGAACAGGTTGCCAGGCGGCCCGACCGATTCCAGGCGTTTGCCGCGCTGCCCCTGCAAGACGCCGAATTGGCGGCCGCTGAGCTTGAGCGTTGCGTGAAGCATCTCGGCTTCAAAGGAGCG
>CAIZEE010000625.1 GCA_903931835.1 uncultured Elstera sp. | reverse complement strand
TGTGCCGACACCACGAGCGCTTGAGCTGCGCGAGCGCGTCGGTCAGCTCGTCGAGGATGCGCAGGAGATGTTGCGCCCGGTTGAGATACTCGACCTTACGCGGCTCGCGCGCACCTTCACGCTTCGCACTAATGACGGATTTGTCGATACGCTCGGACCGGCGCTGATTGCCCGCGTCGCGGAAGAGGCGCCTGGCGTACGGCTGCGCTTCGTGCCAAAGCCGGACAAGGACAGCACGCCACTGCGCGATGCCACTGTCGATTTGGAAACGGGCGTGGTCGGCAAGGCAACAGGGCCGGAGGTGCGGGCGCAATTGCTGTTCCGCGACCGCTTTATCGGGGTTGTGAGGCAGGGGCATAAGCTGAGCCAGGGCGAGGTCACGCCGGCTCGTTTTGCTGCTGCCCGGCATATCTCAGTTTCACGCCGGGGGGTCGACCGGGGGCCGATCGACGAGGCGCTGGAATCTCTTGGGCTCGTGCGGCAGGTCACGACGATCGTCGGCGGATTTTCAACCGCCTTGGCCCTCGCACGGAGCTCCGATCTCGTGGCGAGCGTGCCCGAACGACATGCCGCCGCGTTGCGGGCCGGTATGTTCAGCTTTCCGCTGCCGGTGGTGACGCCAGAAATCACGGTCTCTCTGCTGTGGCATCCCAGGATGGATGCTGATCCGGCGCATCGCTGGTTGCGGGGTTGCGTTCGCGATGTCTGCATTGCGCTGTGTTAGAGTGATACAATTCAACAGGAGCACTGATCATGCCTGTCAAACCCGCAATCATCCCCGGCCTCCGGTATAACGACGCGCCAGCCGCGATCGATTTTCTCTGCCGCGCCTTCGGTTTCGAACGTCAGGTGGTCTATGCCGATGACGCGGACCCAAAGATCATTCATCACGCGCAATTGGTCCGTCACGGACAGATGATCATGCTCGGCACCTATCGCCGCGAAGGCTCCGAATTTCAAGCGCAAGCGCCGATGCTGCATCCGAGCGAGGCGGGCGGCAACACTATGTCTTGCTACCTCGTCATCGACGATGTCGATGACCACGCGGCAGTTGCGCGCGCCGCCGGCGCGACAATCATCATGGAGCCCAAGGATCAGGATTACGGTGGGCGTGGCTATTCAGCGCTGGACCTGGAGGGCTATGTCTGGAGCTTCGGCAGTTACGATCCATGGGCGTAAGAATGGTCGTCAACGCCCTGCGGACCCGGTGGCTACGCGGCTCCACAAGAAATGGCCCGGATTCCGGCCAGCGCCCCTCGGACGCGCGCGCCAGCCTGACAGAAGCCACAAAAGCGTCGTAACAGATAGCCACATGCAGACGAAGACTATCGGACCATAGATCGCCGGATTGCTGTCAATGAGATGGCCAAAGTCGTTCATCGCTGAAATCTCATAGATGAATGAAAGTCACCGTCGCAGAAGCCTCAAACACCGTCTATGCCTTCTCATAACGGCTTGTTAGGCTGAACCCGGCCTCGTACGCAACAGACGAGAGTTACGGATATGACTGACGTTCAACGCACGCCTCGGCAGCAGAAATGGGTCGCTTCGGTGCGCGCCAGCCTCGAGCGTGATACCGGCAAGACGCTGGCCGAATGGGTCGCGATCGCCAAGACCTGTCCTGAGACCAAGCAGCGCGCCCAGTTGAAATGGTTCAAGGAAAATCATGGCCTGCTGCAGAACCGCGCCATGTGGGTGTTGGGGGAGGCTTTCGGGTCAAGCTCCTCGGCATCGGCCGATCCGCAGGCGATGCTGGAGGCGCTATGGACTGATCCCGCCGCCCGCGCGATCATGGAGGCGATCAACACCGCCGCCACGGTGCATGAGGGCGCGATCCGCTCCACGCGCAAGAGCTTTACCGCTTGGTCGCGCGAGTTTCAGTTTGCCGCCGCCCGGCCATTGAAGAACGGCGGCGTCATGCTCGGCTTAGCCCTTGCGCCTGACGCCGATGCGCGGCTTTCGGAGCCGAAGAATGAATCCTGGTCGGAGCGGTTGAAGGCGCGCATGGAGGTGGCGGCTCCGATGGATATCGACGATCGGGTGAGAGGCTTGCTGAAGGCCGCGTGGGAACGCTCCTGACGACCTAAGCCGTCATTGCGGCGCTGATCATTGCGTCGTTTGCCAGTTCTTCAGCTTCCGGTAGGAAGATGTCGAAGCTTGTCCCGGCATCGGCGCGGCTGTTTATGACATAGGCGCCGTCATAGGCGAGGACGATGCCATGCACGATGGAAAGGCCAAGCCCGGAGCCATCGCGGCTGCCCATCGCGGCAAAAAACGGCTCCATCAGCCGCTCCAGCGTCGGCTGATCCATGCCGCTTCCGTCATCCGAGACGCCGATCCGAATATAATTGAGGCCCGGTATCAGAACGCCGACACTGTGATGGTTGAAGGTGGGGGCGCCCGCGAGTGCCACCTCCGCTTGCGCGCTGGAAACACGACCCAGGTGGATCGAGATACGGCCGGGCCGGCCTTCGAGCGCGTGGCTGCAATTGATGCTGAGATTGATGACGAGCTGGGTAATCTGGCCTTCATTGGCATTGAGCCATAACGGGCCATCATGGTCGTCGAAATCGATGCTGGTGGTCGATGGCAGCGTTGCACGCAAGAAACCCAGCGTTTGCTTGATCGCGTGGGCGATATCGATGTGTTCGCGATCAGCGCGGTCGGCGCGCGCCAGCGCCAAGACCTGGGATATCAGGGATTTCGCCCGGTCACAAAGGCCGAGAATGCGCGCAGCGTGCAACTGCTCACGTGGCCAATCCGCCAGATCCTCGTTCAGGAAACTGGCGAACCCGCCGATGGCGCCCAACAAATTATTGAAATCATGGGCGATGCCGCCGGCCAATTGTCCGATTGCCTCCATTTTGCCGGCTTGAACCAGGTGGGATTGCAGCCGTTCCATCTCCCGTTCCTGGCGGCGCAACTCGCTGACATCGACCGAGATGACCGCAAGGCTATCCGGCTGTCCCGTCGAATCCGGGATGCAGAACGTCGTGATGAGCATGCTGCGTTCCTCGCCACGGATCATCAGATCGGGCGTGTATCTGGTGGAGGGCCTGCCGGTTGCCTCGACTGCCTTCTCGTCGCGCTCAGAGGCAGCAAGCTCATCGCCGGAGAAGATGTGGCGCCGAAGCTCGCTGCGGTCCCGCCCGACGAACTGCAAAACCTCGGGGCCAAAGAATTCGCGATACTGGCGATTGACCAGCGCCACTTTGCCATCCCGATCGCGCACCGTTAAGGACACGGACAGGTTATCGACGACATCGCGAAACCGCGCTTCATCATCCGCGAGGGCACGTTGCAGGCATTTCAGCTTCTCATCCCACATCACGAGCGTGCCCAGAACGATCAGCCCGATCGTATTCCAGCCATAAAGCACCGTGACGTTGAATGGGGTCATAAAGGTTACGACGACGTTCCAGGGCAGGAATAGCCCGGCCGCCGTCGCCGGTATCGAAATCAGCAAAGCGACGGCGACGAGGTCGACATAGCGGATTATCTGCCGCCGCTGCATCAGCCAGTCACGATACGCGGCCGCGCAAGCAAGGCTCATAAGAGCTTCAAAGATGCCGGGTGTCGTTCCGATGCCACCGATCCAAAGGCGAACGAGAATGAGCCAGAAAGTGACCGGGCCGGCAACGATGGGGCCGGAAAACAGCGCACACAACGCGATCAGAAGCGGCCGCGCGTCCAGGATTACGCCGTTTTGTGGTACCGCCGCATAGACCATGCTGTAAGTGCCGAGACTCGCGAAAATCAGGATTTCGGCAAGAGTTTTCGGCCAGCCGACGCCATCCGTCGGGCCGCGTCTGATCCAGCAATAGGCCGCAACACCGCAGGTCAGGACCGCTAGGTTCTTACTGACATTGATCAACGCATCTACGAACACGCTTTCGATCATCGATGCAGGGTTCCTGTCCTGGGGCGATTATGTAGGTGTTCAGTCCTCAACTCTTCTCGGGCGACCTCCAGTGAACCTTGCCCATAGAGGCACGTCAACGACGGTATTGCGTGGCGTTAGGGTATCTGCGCACGCCTTCACCCGTAAGTTTGTCGATAAATACCAAAGGTTTGTAGAGGGACTCCAACCCTCAGCGATACCTTTGCCCTATCTTTACAAACCTCAGTGCGCAGGCGGTCGTCTTGAAACTGTCATAGGTTCCGGCGTCGCCAAGCTCAACGGGGGGATGAGTAAATGCAAGAGACCAGCCATCAGATCGCAGCCGCCGCCAATGATCACCAGACCAAGCGCTCTGCCATGGGCACTAACATATCGGTCAGGACTCGCATCTATGCGGGATTTGGCATCGTCGCCGCGATCCCGGTCATCCTCGGCCTGTTTTCTTTAAGCCAATTATCGGCCGTGAATGACCGGGCTGCGGAAATCCGCAACGTCTGGTTGCCTGAAACCGAGGTGCTGGGCCAGATCAAATTCACCTCGATGCGCTATCGGCAAATCGAAGCGGCGCATATTCTGCAACCGGATGCTGCGGCAAAGGCCAAGGAAGCCGCAACCATGCAGAAATTAACGGGCGAGGTCGCGGTACTGTTCGAACAGCAGCGTTCGCTTGTGCTGAGCGATGGCGAGCGGGCTCAGTCGGACGCCACGGCGGCGGAATGGAAACAATATCTCGCGCTCAGCCAGGAACTGGTCGCACTGTCCGATTCCGGCGACGCTGTCGGCGCCACAAAGCGCTACACCGGCGATATGCGGTCGACCTTCAACAGATATTTTGGCGATCTCCAGAAAGCCATCGACGGAACCATGGCGGCCGGCAAACAGGCGGCCGACATGGGCGTCGCGACCTATCTGTCCGCACAATTGTGGATCGCGGGCTTGATCGCGCTGGCGCTCGTGTTCGGTACGTCATGCGGCTATCTGATCGGTCGCGGGATCGTCCATCCGGTTGCCGCAATGACTATAGCGATGAAGAGGCTCGCTGGCGGCGATACAGCGACGGAGGTTCCGGTTCGTCAGCGCGGCGATGAAATCGGCGCCATGGCGAAGGCCGTCCAGGTGTTCAAAAGCAACATGATCGAGGCTGATCGTCTGCGCGCCGAGCAACAGGAAGAACAACAGCGCAAACTTGATCGCAGCCGCAAGATCGAAGCCAGCGTCGCCGGCTTTGAGCGGGCGATTGGCGAGGTCGTCGATACCGTCTCATCATCGGCCAATGAGTTGCACAATTCGGCCGCTGCGATGTCGGTAACCGCCGAACAGACGGCGCAGCAATCGACCGCCGCTGCGGCGGCGGCGGAGCAAGCCTCCGTCAACGTGCAGACTGTCTCGTCAGCAACCGAACAGCTATCGAGTTCGGTCGAGGAAATCGGTCGGCAGGTCGAGGTATCGACCCGGATCTGCGCCGAGGCCGTTGCCGGAACAACTCAGACGCGCCAGTCGATCCAGTTCATGGCGGACTCGGCGGAGAAGATTACCTCGGTCGTTACGCTGATCAACGACATTGCCAGTCAGACGCGTTTGCTGGCGTTAAACGCCACGATCGAGGCGGCGCGGGCAGGGGATGCCGGCAAGGGGTTTGCCGTCGTCGCAGCCGAGGTGAAGAATCTGGCCACCCAGACAGCCGGTGCGACCGAGGCGATCACCGCGCAAATTGCCGCCGTCCAATCCGCCACGGCCGAATCCGTCAAAGCGATTGAGGACATTTCGCAGACGATCAGTCAGGTCAACGATATCTCCGCCACAATCGCGGCAGCGGTCGAACAGCAAGGGGCCGCGACCCGGGAGATCGCCCGCAACGTGCATGAGGCAGCCCAGGGCACCAACGAAGTGTCGTCGAACATTAACGGTGTCTCCAGCGCCTCGTCAGAGACCGGCTCGGCCGCAACCCAGGTGCTGGGTGCGGCAGGTGAGCTGTCGCATCAAGCGGTGACGCTACGCGACCGGGTCGAACAATTCCTGATGGAGATCCGCTGATCTCACGCGAACTGCCGGGGTGCGACCGGCAGTGCTGTTTCGGGAATCCGCTCACGGATCAGATCGTGGAACTGAGCGACGCAGTTTTCCAGGGTCGATAGCGGTCCCGGCTGATATCCTGTGGTTGCCAGGCCCTGCTGAACACGCCGGCACAGGAACGCATCCTCGGCCATCACGTCGTTATTAATACGAGCGTTCAATTCCCGCAGCGTCTTCATCTCCTGCCGGTCATCCTGCAAGGCGTAATTCCCGCTGCGGATGATGCATTTGCCGGGACCGCGCGGCAGGACTTGGAAGAAATCCATCTGATCCGGGAAGATATCGATGCCGAGATTGGGTAGGGAACTGATGAACCACCAGCGGCGGCGATAATCCTCCGGCAGATGGGTTGCGACCTTCGGCGCCAGTTCCTGATACTCACGCTCGTAGGATACGCTGGAATATTCCGACTGAAACTCGCCAAAGCTGTAACCGACGCCGTGGTTTGTCCGCACCTGGCCGACATAATCGGGGGTGAGCAGGCGATACAGCCCCGGATGGCCAACCGGCACGTGATAGGATTCGAGGTAATTATCCATCGCAATCTTCCAATCGGCGTCCCAGGATTCCTCAACCGGTACGCCGAGCGGCACCATGTTTTCAATCTGATACGGCTTGAACACGTCGATCAAAGGCTCGAATAAGGTTGAGATCGGTGTCGGGTCGCCATCCATGCAAACCATAATGAAACCGAGGAACTGGTCGGTCTTAAGCGGCGTCAGGCCAAATTCCGATTTGTCGAGCCCGGGGAACGATTCCGGCTCCGGCATAGCGCGCAGATTGCCTTCGAAATCATAGGCCCAGCCGTGATACGGGCAGCGGATTGAGGCGCCGCAACTTCCCTTGCCGTCGAACATGCGGGCAGCGCGGTGACGACAGACATTCAGGAATGCCCGAATGGCGCCATCGCGTCCACGCACGGCGACGACGCTATCCCGACCGAAATCCACCGTCATGAAATCGCCCGTCTTGGGGATGTCGCTGACATGGCAGACAACTTGCCAGGAGCGGCGCAGGATGCGGTCATATTCCAAGCGCGACAGCTCTGCATTGTCGTAGACCCAGGACGGCATGGCTCGCTGAATCGCGCCGGATTTGACGAGCGATTCAATGGTCGCACTGGATAATGTCATGGCTGCCGCTCCTTGATGCGTTCGATAAGAAATTATACGATCGTTCAAAAAAGCGCAAGACCGTGGCATCAAGTGATGCGAATTCGCGGAAAACTTGGCGAAACGATCAAAACTGTCGAATGGCGGAGCAATTTCTTGATTTGGAGCCTTGAGCGGTTATTCTAAATGGCAATTCTTGATCTCGCTGATAATCCTCGCGTGATCGCGATACCGACAACCCAAAAACCGATTAATGGTTGATGAAAGCCCAGCAGAAAATAGAAAGAGCGTCGCGCGCCAATAAACGGCTTCATCTTATTGAGGCGACGATTACTGCTCTGCATATCTATGGCCCATCGCGGACGACGGTCGACAAGATCGTCGAGATCGCGCATATGTCGCCTGGGATCGTCACCTTCTATTTCGACAGCAAAGCAGCGATGCTGGTCGCAGCATTGGAGCATCTCGCTACCGAGTATGAGGACAAGGTTTTAGGGCCGGTATCGGCATTGAGCGCCGATCCGGTCGCGGCGCTGAACGCCCTGGTTGCGCTGTATTTCGATCCCGAAATATCGAGCAGCCGTAAAATCTCGGTTTGGTACGCGTTCTGGGGTGAGGCGTCCTCGCGCCAGGAATATATCGACATTTGCGGGCGTAAGGACGCGGCCTCGGCGGCGGCGGTGCGCGACTATATCGCAGCGTTAATCGAGCTTGACGGACGACCTGAGCTTGATCCTGACGCGATCGCATTGGGATTGGTCGGCGTGCTCGAAGTCTTGTGGCAGGAAATGGCCTTTCTCGACGACGCGGATATCGACCGCGCGGCCATGAAGCGGCGCTGTTTTGCCTATCTAAGCTCGATTTTCCCCCGGCATTTCAGTCCGGTCGCTCGCCAGGTGGGCGAGGGGCTGCGGTCAGGAGCGGTCGTCGAGTTGCCGCGCGCGGCCATGCCGGTTGCAGTCGACCCCGCGCAGTCGGCTGCTGCGGAACACCATCTCCTGTTCTTTGGCCGATGGCAGTATGTCGGGCATCAGAGTGCGCTGTCGCATCCAGGCAGCTATCTCACCGCCGATGTCGCTGGCGAGCGCATTTTTGTTGTTCGCAAAGGCAGGCGGTTCCGTGGTTTTCATAATCTCTGCCTTAACCATCCGCATGCCGTGGTTACGGCTGCCCGGGGCCAGTTTGCCGATCAGATCGAATGCGCGGCCGATGGCTGGCGCTATAAACTGGATGGCTCTCTGACGAGCCCGGCTCACGCTTTCGCCAGCCGGGATGCTGGGTCATTGGGGCTGGCCGAAGTCGAGATTGAAACTGTTGCCGGACTGATTTTCGGTCGGCTTGCTGGCGCCGTTAACTCTCCGGAGAAACCCCAGTCATTGCCAGCGGCATTCGGTCTTGAGGATTTCGCGGAAATCGGCCAACCGATCGACTATGAGATCGCGGCCGATTGGAAGACCATGATCGAGCAGATGCTCGAAGCGTCCTTCATCGTCGACGGCGATGGGGCGGGGCGCCAGCTAATGCCTGAAGTGACCGAAATCGACCAGGGGGCCGGTACGATAAGGTCGCGCGCCATCGTTGATCCGGCCAAATCGCTGGGCAAATCAGCGATCTGGGTACGCTATTTCGCATTCCCAAATCTGATGATCGAGCTGTTGCCGCG
>CAIZEE010000624.1 GCA_903931835.1 uncultured Elstera sp. | reverse complement strand
ACAGCGCCTGCGAGCGTTCGACCAGCACCACCCTGGCGCCCAGCCGCAACAGGTTGATCATCAGCAGCGTGCCGGAAAATCCCCCGCCGACGATGGCGATGGGTCGTGCAACGGCGGACTCGGCTATCATCGGGAATCCTTGTTCGCCGGCGGCGGCCGGCATCGGAATCGTGGCAATGCCGCGCACGCCTGGATGGGACTGGATTAACGCTCGCGCGGGGAAAACGGGTACCCCGCCTGCGCCGTCGCCGGTCGCATCGCGAATTTGGCCTGCGTCACCTGGGCCAGGAAGCGCTCTCCCAGCGACTGAACCGACTTGAACGATCTGGGCTTCGGCACCGAATGTTCAGCCATGGTATCGAAGTAACAATCCCATTGCCGCGCGAGGCGGCGCAGGCTGCTCAACTCGCCAAATCCCCGGTTCGGGCTGGCCAGCAGGCAGGTCGGAAACGGCATCGTGATTTGCGGGTAAGGCCCGATCCTTGCCAACAGCGCGCCAGCGGCGGATGGGACCAGCACTGGCGGATCTTGCAATATGGCCGCGCGAACGCTTTCCACGCTTTCCAAGCGTTGATACTCGACCCACCACGCCACCGCGAGGCAGGAGTGGCCATGCGTGACCAACACGACCGGACGGGCAGCGTCGAGGACCGAACGATTCAGCGTGTCCAGCCAGGCACTTGGCTGCGGATCATCCCAGGACCCGAGGGAAACCCGGCGCGTGAACGCAAATCCCTTCTCCCATTGGGTCAGCCAGCGTTGGCTAGCCCGATTATCACTGCCAGCGAGCAACAGCAACAGGGGAGCTTCATCGTCTTGGACATCTGCAAATGCCATGATGGACCTGCCGTTATCGAGGAAAGTGCCGGAACTGTCGCACGGTCGATCGACTCGCACTCCGCCGGCTGAGGTCCGGTTTAATCTCAACTGGTTTAGTTGACAATGACTTTGTCGTCCGGCCCGACCGCGCAAACCCCCGTGCCTTGATCCCTGTGGTTGGAAAACCGCAGGGATCAAGGTTCCTCGCCAACGTAACTCCGAGCTAGATCAAAAGTCCTTGCGGACCAGGAACCCGGCATAGCGAACGTCGTCGCGAGGTACGAAGCGAACCGTTCCGCCAAGATTGCCGTTTGCCAGATAATCCGAATAATGCGTGTTGGTCAGGTTCTTGACCAGGGCACGCACCTGCCAACCGCCCCGTGCGATGAACGCAATACTGGCATTCCAGATCGCATAGCCCGGCTGGATCGTGCTCGGCGTTTCGGTGAGCTGGTATTGTGTGGCGCTCTTCAGCGCGACATCCGATTGCAATTCGAGCTTGGCTCCCGGTGCTATTGCAAAGCGATAGGCGACGTTTTCACTCAGTTTCCATTTCGGCGCAAAGGGCAGCGGCTGGCCATTGATCAGGCAGCTGGCCGGGGCGCCGATCGGGCAGTTGAATTGCAGGACCTTGGCGTCGTCGTAGGCCACCGAGGTGTCCACCGTGAAGCCGGTGATCGGATGGAGGCCAATATCGATCTCGACGCCCCTGGTGCCGACCCGACCGGCGTTGATCAGCCGCGTGACCTGCGCGCCATTGACGGTGTCGTTGTAATTGGCCTGATAGTTGTGAAACACCGTGCTGTAGACGTCCACCGCATAGATGATCGCGTGGTCGAGGACCGAGCCCTTGGCGCCTACTTCGAAGCTGTTTGACGTTTCCGGCGCCAGCGCAATTTCATCCAGCGGATAGGCAACGCCGTTCACATATTGCGAGCGCATGTTGAAATAGACATTGTAGGCCGGCCCTTTGTAGCCGCGCGACCAGGTAAAATAGGCCTGGTTGTTCCTGGCAAAGTCGAACTGCAGGCCGGCCCTGGCGGTGTCGCCACGCGCATTGGTGGAACCATCCGTGTCATGGTAGGCGCGGATCGCGGTCACGTCATAGGTGGACAGCCCGGTGTCGTTGGGATCGTTGGTCGAGGTGCGCAGGTGATAATAGGCCAGCTTGTCCCAGCTGCTGCGATAGCCGGTGATGGCGCGCAGTCTGTCGGAGAAGTTGATGTTGGCCTCGCCGAACAGAGCGTAATTGTTAGCGCGGGTGCCGTAATTCGCCACACCCTCGTAGGGAGTGT
>CAIZEE010000623.1 GCA_903931835.1 uncultured Elstera sp. | reverse complement strand
GCCCCTCGCCCAGCGTTCCTGAAGAAAGGATCACTTCGCATGACCTATCTGATCGCGGCTGACCTGCCGACCAAGCCCGCTGGCGAGCGCTTCCGGGAATTCTTGGACCGTCCCGGCATCCTGCAGCTACCCGGCACGCATAACGGCCAATCCGCCTTGCAGGCCAAGGCCGCGGGGTTTGAGGCATCCTATCTGTCAGGGGCCGCGATGACCGCGCAAATGGGCCTGCCTGATCTCGGCATCATCACGGTCGATGAGGTGTGCTTCTTCATCAAGCAGGTCGCGCGCTCCGGCCTGCCGGTGCTGGTCGATGGCGATACCGGCTATGGCGAGGCGCTGAATGTCATGCATATGGTGCGCAGCTTTGAGGATGCCGGGGCGGCAGCCGTCCATATCGAGGACCAGTTGCTGCCCAAGAAATGCGGGCATCTCAACGACAAGAAACTCGCCAGCGCGACCGATATGGCGGCGAAGGTCCACGCCGCCTCGCGGGCCCGCCGGCACCTCTACATCATCGCGCGCACCGATGCGGCGGCGAGCGAAGGCATGGATGCGGCGGTCGACCGCGCCAACCTCTATGTCGAGGCTGGTGCCGATGCGATTTTCCCGGAAGCGCTCTACAACGCTGACGCCTTCCGCGAATTCGCCCGCCGCGTGAAGGTGCCGCTGCTCGCCAATATGACCGAGTTCGGCAAGACGCCCTTCTTCACCGCGTCCGAGTTCGAGGAGATGGGCTACAAAATGGTGATCTGGCCGGTCAGCGCGCTGCGCGTCGCCAACAAGGCGCAGGAAAAGCTCTATGCCGCGATCAAACGCGACGGTGGCACGCATAAAGTGCTCGACGATATGCAGACCCGTAAGGAGCTCTACGCTACGATCGGCTACGAGAAATACGAGGAGCTTGACGCCTCGATCGTGAAGACCGTGATCCCGGATGGGATGCCGCAGCGGGGCTAGACGCCCAGGCTCAATTGCTGCGTTTCCTCGGCTTCCTCCTCACCCAGCGATGACAGCGTCACGCCCAGCAGCCTTATCCCCTTTTCCACCGGGAAGATCGGCGCCAGCAGGGCGAAGGTCAAATGCTCGAGCTCGGCGCGATCCGCGACGGGTAGGGGGATCGTCCGGCTGCGGGTGATCTGGTGGAAATCGGCGTATTTGACCTTCACCGTGACGGTGCGTGCTTGGGTGCTGGCGTTCTCGCAGTAGCGCCAGACCTTGTCGATGATCGGCTGGATCGCCTCCTTCGCCGCATTCAGCGTCAGCAGATCGGTGAAGAAGGTGTTCTCGGCCCCGACCGATTTGCGGATGCGGTCGGCGCGCACCGGCCGCTCATCGATGCCGCGCGCGATCCAGTAGTAATAGGCGCCGGACTTGCCGAAATGCTGTTGCAGGAAGGGCAGGGTCTGCGCCTTGAGATCGAGCCCGGTTTCGATGCCGAGCCGGTTCATCTTCGCCGTTGTTGCCGGACCGACGCCGTGGAATTTACGGACCGGCAGGGTCTCGACGAAACCCGGCCCCATTTTCGGCGTGATCACGAAAATGCCGTCGGGTTTGCGGTGGTCCGAGGCGAGCTTCGCCAGGAACTTGTTATAGGATACTCCGGCCGACGCGGTCAGGTTGGTGTGCTCGCGGATTCTGGCGCGGATCGCCTCGGCGATTTCGGTGGCGGTGGCGAGGCCCGACAGGTTCTCCGTCACGTCGAGATAGGCCTCGTCGAGTGATAGCGGCTCAATGATCGGCGTGAATTCCGCGAAGATCGCGCGGATTTGCTGCGATACCGATTTATAGACCTCAAAGCGCGGCTTGACGAAGATCAGCTCGGGGCATTTGCGGCGCGCGGTGACTGACGGCATGGCGGAATGCACGCCGAATTTCCGCGCCTCATAGCTGGCTGCCGCCACCACGCCGCGCTCGCGCGCACCACCCACTGCCACGGGTTTGCCGCGCAAATCAGGATTATCGCGCTGTTCGACCGACGCATAGAAGGCATCCATGTCGATATGGATGATCTTGCGCGGTCGCGTGGGGTCGGGATTCGGATCTTCGACGGGCGTCATCGGTGCGGTCGTGTTGTGCCGCTTGGCACTATAACCCATTCGGCAACTGGATCCCGGACAATCCGCAGAGTGGGCGGTTGCATGAGTAGATAGCTATACAATCCTACTTTTCAAATTCTGATAAATACTATATAGTCCTGGCGTATATCTGATGATCTAAGATCAATCAGAAGATGCTGTGCCTTACTTAGATAATTCTCGATCTGACGACAAATTCGCCCGCAGTTTGCCCATGCGTGCACAAAAGATTAATAGAGGGCTGTCAAGACAAAAACCCAGCGAATTCCCAGAAAAGCATATCAGATATTTAAAAGGAGGGGTAAATGCGCCTTTTATTTATATCAATATTGATGATTGCGCTGAGTGCGTGCAGTGCACTCGAAAACGATGTTCAAAGGGGGTTTGAGCGTTCGGGCGATTGGAAGACGCCCGTCACCTATACTGCAGCCGATATCCGCATAGTGACCGAGCGAGACCACCCCGTTCTTAACAACCGTATTGTGTGCACTGAGCCCAGTCCGGATGTTGCGAAGGCGTTATCGACGGCTTCGCAACTCAGCGCCCAAGGGGGTAACGGCGTTGCCTCGGGTGGTATCGCTGCATCCGGCGGGTCTGCCGAGGCGATCAGTGAATTGGCGGGCCGCTCGACCGCGATCATGGGAATTCGAGACGCGCTTTACCGGGCGTGCGAAGCCTATGCCAACGGCGCTATCGGTGCGGATGCCTACGCCCTGATACTCAGCCGCTATGGGCAGGTCATGACGACCTTGTTTCTGGCCCAGGATATGGCCGGCGCCACGGCCGGTGCGGCGAAAGCGAGCACCAACAGCCCATCGGTGCCAGCTGCCCCGTCGGCGTCGAACGGCACGACAACGGCAACCATGACGGTCATGAGTGGCAATCCGTCAACGAGCTCTACTCCGTCCACGACGACGCCAGCTGCGGCGCCGGGTGCGGGCACTACTCCGTCAACGGCCGATAAGGCGACTGATAAAGGAAGTACTAGTCAAACTACGACCACGTCCTCGATCGGACCGGCCGCCGCGCTGGTGCGGATGAACGAGGATTATTTCCGCCTCGACTACGACTTGCTGCATCTGCTCGTTGTTGCATGCGTGAATGAAAACGACCCAACGCGGCTTCATACAAGGCTGCCAGAGCAAGCAACGACGGCCAATGTTAAAGACGCTGTTCTAGAAAATCTATGGCTCAAGCCAATCTGTGACGACATAAAATGGGATCCCAAGGTCTTTGCAAAGGATAACGCCGGAAACCCGATAAAGGACAAAGACGGAAACCCCACATTGGTTGCGGCGGTCGATAAAGACGGAAACCCTATAACGATTGTCAGCCGAATTTCTGCGATGGACCAACGCGCCTTTCAGGCGGAAATGACTGCGGCCCCGCCAGTCAAATTAGAGACTTCCGTAACGGAGACCAAGCCCGCAGCCGCACCGGAGCCGACGAAGACAACAGCTCCACCGTCGTGCCCGGCTTTGCCTAGCGGAACGACATGGACGGTCAAGTTCGACACGGGAAGCACGCTCGACGCGACG
>CAIZEE010000622.1 GCA_903931835.1 uncultured Elstera sp. | reverse complement strand
GGCGAGGATGCCGAGGCGCTGAAGGCGGCGCCATTCGGTTCGTCCGGGCATAGCGTCAGCGAGGAAATCACGCGGCTGATTGCGACCATCGGCGAGAACATGTCGTTGCGCCGGGCGGCTGTGCTGTCCGTCGAGAACGGTATCGTCGCCACTTATATGCACGGCGCGCTGGTTCCGGGCTTGGGCAAGATCGGCGTATTGATCGCGCTCGAATCGACCGGCGATCAGGCGGCTTTGGCGGCATTCGGCCGGCAGCTCGCGATGCATGTCGCGGCCGCCAATCCGATCGCGCTGACGATTGAGGAGGTTGATACCGCCGCAGTCGATCGCGAGCGCAATATCCTGGCCGATCAGGCGCGCGCCAGCGGCAAGGCAGAAGAGATCATCGGCAAGATGGTCGAAGGACGCTTGCGCAAATTCTACGAAGAAGTTGTGCTGCTTGAGCAGGTCTATGTGATCGACGGCGAGTCGAAAGTGAAGGATGCTGTGAAGGCAGCGGCGAAGGATGTCGGCGCGCCGGTTCAGCTCGTCGCCTTCCGCCGGTTCGCGCTGGGCGAGGGAATCGAAAAAGAGACGACCGATTTCGCGGCTGAAGTGGCGGCCCAGGCGGCTCGCTGAACGGTCTTTGGGGAGGGGTGGAGCGTGGCTCAACCAGATTTATCCGATATCAAACGTCGGATGGATGGCGCGATCGAAACTCTGCGCAAGGAATTCCAGGGTTTGCGTACCGGGCGCGCCTCGGTCAACCTGCTCGATCCAGTCATGGTCGAGGCCTATGGCAATCCGACCCCGCTGACGCAGGTCGGCACGGTCGGAGCACCTGAGCCGCGTCTGCTGACCGTTACGGTCTGGGACAAGGGCATGGTCAAGTCGGTGGAGAAGGCGATCCGCGAATCCGGGCTTGGCCTCCACCCGTCGAGCGACGGGACGCTGATCCGTATCCCGCTGCCCGATCTCAACCAGGAACGCCGCCAGGAGTTGTCAAAGCTCGCCGGTAAATATGCAGAACAGGCGAAGGTCTCGGTCCGCAATGTCCGGCGCGACGGCATGGAGATGTTGAAGCGCCAGGAAAAGGATGGCGACATCACGCAGGACGAGCATCGCCGCTGGTCGGACGAGGTTCAGACGCTGACCGACAACCATATCAAACGCATCGACGAAGCCTTGCAGACCAAGGAAAAAGAAATCATGCAGGTCTGAGTGATGATGCGTCCGCTGCCGTCACCCATCTCATCACCACCACTGCTGCATGTCGCCGTCATCATGGATGGCAATGGGCGTTGGGCACAGGCGCGCAACCTGTCGCGCACGGCGGGGCATCGTCATGGCGTAGACGCGGTTCGCCGGACCGTTCGCGCGGCGGCGGCACTCGGTATCGACTATCTGACCCTATATAGTTTTTCGAGTGAGAACTGGAAGCGCCCAGCCTCCGAAATCGACGATCTGATGGGCTTGCTGAGGCTTTATCTGCGCGCAGAGATCGCCGAGCTGCACAAAAACGATGTGCGCCTCCGTGTGATCGGCAATCGTGAGCGGCTCGCCCCCGATATCGTGGCGCTGATCGATCATGCGGAGGAACAGACGGCGTCGAATTCTGGTCTGACGCTGGTTCTGGCCCTGAGCTATGGCAGCCGCGAGGAGATCGTCCAGGCGGTGCGGGGCGTCGCCGACCGAGTTGCCAAGGGCGAATTATCGGAAGATGAGATTGATGAGAATGTGTTTGCCGGACATTTGTCGACGGTCGGCATTCCCGATCCTGATCTGATCATCCGCACGAGCGGCGAGAAGCGGTTGAGCAATTTCCTGCTGTGGCAGAGCGCCTACACGGAGCTTTTATTCGTCGACACGCTATGGCCTGATTTTTCGGCCGAGGATTTGGAGCTGGCGGTTGCTGAATTCCGTCGCCGCGACCGTCGCTTCGGCGCCACTCTTGGCTAGTCCCGATCCAAACTCTCGTGCACGGGCTTTGCGCCTGCGCATTCTTTCCTCCCTTGTTCTGCTGCCGCTGGTTTTGCTGGCAGTGTGGTACGGTTACCCGGCATTCGATCTGGTCATCGCCGGCGCATCGGTGATCATGGCGCGCGAATGGGCGCGGCTGACGACACGCGGAAACAGGCAGGCGCTCGCAACGTCTTTTATGGCGGTATCGGTTCTGGTGCTGATTGCTTTGACGATCGCGAAGGTCGAGCTTTGGGTCATTGCAGCATCGGCCGCTGCATTCTCGCTGTCGCTTTATCTGGCGGCGCGGTTATGGCGCATCGATGCCGCCGATCTGCTGGCGCTCGGCGTGCTGGCGATTGGCGTGCCCTGCGTCGCTTTCGAGTGGTTACGTGCCGATCCTAGTCATGGTCGTGCCACAGTTTACTGGATACTGGCTGTGGTGATCGCGACCGATACGGGCGCCTTCATGGTGGGCCGTTCGGTCGGCGGACCCAAACTGGCACCCAGAATCAGTCCGAACAAGACTTGGGCCGGCCTGTTGGGTGGAGTAGTGTCAGCAGCGCTGGCGGGTGCGTTGACGGCCCTATTGTTGGGGGAGGCCGGCGCGCAGACGGCGGCGTTGGTCAGTGCGGCCCTTGCCGTTGTTGCTCAAGGGGGCGATTTGGGAGAATCAGTGTTGAAGCGGCATTTCGGTGTGAAGGATACCGGCGGATTGATCCCGGGCCACGGCGGATTGCTTGACCGGGTTGATGGATTGCTGGCGGTCGCGCCAATGGTGGCGGCGGTTACCTGGCTTAGCCGCTCCAGCCTGTTGGATTGGCGATGACGAATTTGCCACGCAGCGTCACCGTTCTCGGATCGACCGGTTCGGTCGGTTGCAACACGATCGATTTGATCCAGCGCGAGCCCGAGCGTTTTACCGTCGAGGCGCTGACCGGCGGCGCCAATGTCGACCTGCTTGCGAGCCAAGCGATCGCCGTTGGCGCCAAATCAGCGGTCATTGCCGATCCCGCACATTATGACGCGCTGAGGCAGCGCCTGGCTGGCACCGGCATTGAAGTATCGGCTGGCGATGCCGCGTTGATCGAGGCGGCGAAGCGGCCGGCCGATCTGGTGATGGCGGCAATTGTCGGTGCGGCCGGTCTGCCGGCGACGTTGGCGGCCGTCCAGCGTGGCGCCATGGTGGCTTTCGCCAACAAGGAATGCCTGGTCTCGGCGGGATCGGTGATGATGGCGGAAATTAAGCGCTGCAATGCGGTGCTGCTGCCCGTCGATTCTGAACATAATGCGATCTTCCAGGTATTTGATCAGACCCAGACGGATCATATCGAGCGGATTATCCTGACCGCGTCAGGCGGTCCATTCCGTACGCGGTCGTTGGCCGAGATGCGCGACGTCACGCCGGCGCAGGCGGTTGCGCACCCAAACTGGTCGATGGGCGCCAAGATTTCTGTCGATTCGGCGACGATGATGAATAAAGGTCTTGAGATCATCGAGGCCTATTATCTGTTCCAGATGGGCGAGGACCGCATCGACGTGGTCGTTCACCCGCAATCGGTCATTCATTCCCTGGTTGCCTATGTCGATGGCTCGGTCTTGGCGCAGCTCGGCCCGCCCGATATGCGTACGCCGATCGCCTATGCCTTGGCTTATCCTCAGCGCATGGCGACTCCGTCGCCCAGGCTCGATCTGGCCGCTTTGGGGCAGATGACGTTCGAAGCACCCGATCCCGAGCGCTTTCCGGCGCTGCGCCTGGCACGCGCGGCGCTCAGGGAGGGGCGGGGGGCGACCTGCGTCCTTAATGCTGCGAACGAAGTTGGTGTTGCGGCATTTCTGGCGGGACGGATCGGTTTTCTGGATATCGCGGCGACCGTCGAGACGGTGCTGGAGCGGATCGAT
>CAIZEE010000621.1 GCA_903931835.1 uncultured Elstera sp. | reverse complement strand
GGGCCGATCAACTGGCGCAGCGACAGGGCCATATCATCGCCCGCCTTGGGTCGGCCGAAATGCGACAGGACCAGTACCTTGGCGCCGCGTTCGGCCAGCGTGCGGATGGTCGGCGCTACCCGCTCGATGCGCGTACGATCGGTGACATGGCCGTCCTGCATCGGCACGTTCAGATCGACGCGCACTAACACGCGGCGATCGCGAACCTCCGCCTCTGCCATCGCGCGGATCTGGGGAAGTGTCGTCATAGACTCAGCCTTTCCGGGACAAAACCGTCACCGCGCGCTCAACCAGCGCGGCAGCGGTGATACCGAACGTCTCATATAACGAATTGATCGGCGCTGAGGCTCCGAAACTATGCATGGCTATGATGTCCTCGTCGCTTGCCACATAGTTCCGCCAGCCGAAGGCCGCACCGGCTTCAATCGCGATTCGGGGAGCCGTGCCAAGCACTTGGTCACGATAGGACGCGGGCTGGGCGTCGAATAATTCCCAGCACGGCAGCGAGACAACGGCCGCGTTGATACCGCGTGCCGCCAAGAGATCACGCGCCTGAGCGGCGATCGCAACCTCGGACCCGGTCGCGAGCAGGGTGATGTCACGTGCGCCATCAGCCTCCCGCATCACATAGGCGCCTTTGGCCGAGCGATTTTCCGAGGTCGCGTCATGGCGGAGCAAGGGCAGGTTCTGACGCGTCAGCGCCAGGACCGACGGAGTGTGACGGGCCTGCAGCGCCGCCGCCCAGCATTCCGCCGTCTCGATCGCATCGGCCGGGCGGAAGACCAGCAGGTTCGGCATCGCGCGCAGGCTTGCCAGATGCTCAACCGGCTGATGCGTCGGCCCGTCTTCGCCAAGCCCGATTGAATCATGCGTCATGACATAGATAACGCGCACACCCATAAGCGCCGAAAGGCGAATGGCGGGACGGCAGTAATCTGAGAAGACCAGGAAGGTGCCGCCATAGGGAATGAAGCCGCCATGCACGGCCATGCCGTTCATGACTGCGCCCATGACGAACTCGCGCACGCCATAATGGATATAGCGGCCATCGAAGTCACCATGCTGGATGGGCGCCAGCGCCGCCGTCTTGGTGTTATTCGAGCCGGTCAGATCGGCCGAACCGCCGATCAGGCTCGGGATCATCGGCGCCAGTAGCTCCAGCGCTTTCTGGCTGGCGACGCGGGTTGCCCAGGACGGTTTTTCGCCGAGTAAACGTTGCTTATAGGCGGTCAGTTCGGCCTCAAGATCCTGGGGCAGGTCGCCAGACAAGGCATCACGCCAGCGCGACCGGGTCAGGCTGTCGCTTTCCATCAGCCGGGCATACCACTCGGCATGGGATGCCGCCCCTTTCTCACCGACATCAGCCCAGGCGCTGATCACGCTATTGGGCAGCTCGAACGGATTATGCGTCCACCCGGCAGCAGCGCGCGCCGCCGCAACCTCAGTAGCACCCAGTGCGGCACCATGGGCGTGATGCGTGCCCTGCTTGGTCGGCGCACCCCGGCCGATAATGGTGCGGCAGGCGATCAGGACCGGCTTCTTGGCATGCTGAGCATGGGAGAGGGCCGCGTGGATCGCGGCGTAATCGTGACCATCGATCGCCGAGGTTTCCCAGCCGCTGGCGCGGAAACGGGCAAGCTGGTCGTCGGAGGTCGCGAGATCGGTGGCACCATCGATCGAAATCTTGTTGTCGTCCCACAAAACGATCAGGCGGTTGAGCCTGAGGTGGCCTGCAAAACTGATCGCCTCCTGGCTGATCCCCTCCATCAGGCAGCCATCGCCGGCGATGACATAAGTGCGATGATCGACCAGCGCATCGCCAAACCGCGCGTTCTGGAGGCGTTCGGCGAGCGCCATGCCGACCGCCATCGCCAGCCCCTGCCCGAGCGGTCCGGTGGTCGTCTCGACACCCGGCGTGTGGCCATATTCCGGATGACCCGGCGTCAGACTGCCGGGCTGGCGGAAGCGGCGCAGCTCCTGCATCGTCATGGCTTCATAGCCGGTCAGATGCAGCAGCGAATACAGCAGCATCGAGCCATGACCAGCCGACAGCACGAAACGATCGCGATCCGGCCATTCCGGCGCCTTGGCATCAAATTTCAGGAAGTCGCGAAAGAGCACGGTCGCGACATCGGCCATGCCCATCGGCATGCCGGGATGGCCGGAATTGGCCTTCTCAACCGCATCCATCGACAGGAAACGAATGGCGTCGGCCATTTCAGGCAGCATGGCCGTGTCCAGGGGCGTATCAGGCATTAGGGGATCTTCCAGAAATCGAGGTGCCTAGACGGTGTGTACGCCGAGTGCCGCCTTGACCATGTAATAGGATAAAAGAAGCTGTGTCAGGGCCAGCGTGTGGCTTTTTACCTTGCGGTTGTCGCGGTTGATGAACGAGCCGACATTATCCTGCAGATGGCTCGCCTCCGGGATCAGCGTCCACAGCAGGTCTTCCAGCCGTTCGGCGCGGTTGTCGCTGATATTTCCGGCAATCTCAAGCACATCTACAGGCTTGCCGTCGCTGTCGCGCATTAATTCCAAATAGAGCCCGCTATTGGCCGCCCCATCGAGCAGCGGCGACAGATCGGGATGCGGCAGCGTCGGGCGCAGAATGTGGCGCACATTCAAAGGCTCGTCGCCGGCAGTCGTCCCCTTTGTGCGGTAGAAGCTGACCGCGACATCGGTGAAGACGCGCTGCGGATGGATGAACAGCGCGCTGTCCTGGCGGCGCCGATCAAGCGCTGCCTGGACCTGTTCTGGGGTATAGCCGCGCTTGGCGACGTCCCGCTGCATCTTCCATTGGACGCGCAGATCGTCCTCCGGCTCCAGATAGATTTTCACGTCATAGCAATCGCGCAT
>CAIZEE010000620.1 GCA_903931835.1 uncultured Elstera sp. | reverse complement strand
GTTCATCAGCCTGGACGGCACACGGCTTAGCCGGTTGCAACAATCCACCGTCATATTGGTGTCAACCGTCGTACTCTGCCTGATCGCCAGCGCGCTGTTCCGCCCCGTCGAAGTCTTCGCGATTCGCTATTCCAAGCGGACCGTCAGGGCGGTCTATGGCCTCTGGCAAAATCGCCGTTTTTTGCGCACGCCGGGCTTTCTCGTCGGGGCGGATTAAACAAAAAAGGGGCGCTCAAAAAAGCGCCCCTTGCTTAGTATTACTCGAAATTTGCGTCAGAGACGTACTCGCCGTGCCCCTCGGCCCGATGCCGACAAAGTAACCCGACTGAAATCAGCCTGCTGCTCGCCGGCGCCGAACCGGCTTGGCGCTGCTGCGCCCAAGGCCAATTTGCTTAGCGAAATCAGACCGCTGCTTGGCATAATTCGGCGCGACCATCGGGTAGTCCGACGGCAAATTCCACTTAGCCCGATAATCATCGGGCGACAGATTATACATCGTCCGCAAATGTCGCTTCAGCATCTTCAGTTTCTTGCCGTCTTCAAGGCAGACGATGTAATCAGGCGTCACCGATTTGCGAATGGTAACGGCCGGCTTCAACGGTTCCGCCTTGGTTTCGATCGGTTCCCCGCGGGTTTCGCGTAATGAATTCAGAACCGTATTAATCACATTGGGAATCTGCTCTGCCCTTATTTCGTTGTTGCTTAGATATGCAGCAACGACTTCGGTAGTCATCTTCAGCAATAGGTTCTCAGGGATATGTTTGCCGCTGTGATCTTGGGTCATATTGGTTGAGCCACTAGTCCACTAGAAATTAACTGATTTGCGCAACCTACACCCTGTCTTCGACGCTTTCAATTACAATCTATGTATCAATACAATTTTAGCGAATTAAGCAGCTTCAGTAATTTTATAAGTTAATGCAGTCGCTGTAACCAGTAATGCGGTGTGAGGACTGGTGCAATTGCAACTCGAGTAGGCTTTGCCCTCTGTCGCGCCTATGGTATGAAGGGCGATGGCACCCCGCTAGGGGAAGAGGTATCCCAAGATGACGGTAGCGTTGCGTCGGTCAGACGGACTATCCTGTAATGGCGTTGTCTATCTTGGATTTTCTGGCTTGGGTTTTTTGGTCGACAGGCAAAGGTCTCATCTGTCGCATCGCTAAGCGGCTGGGCGGCCGTGTTCTGGCAGGCCCATAAATGGCACGCCTTGGGGGAAAAGAAGAATGCGCTGTCCGTTTTGTGGTCACGAAGATACTCAAGTAAAGGATTCGCGCCCAACCGACGATAATGCTGCAATTCGCAGGCGGCGTTTCTGCCAGTCATGCGGGTCGCGTTTCACCACTTTTGAGCGGGTTCAACTGCGCGAACTCGTTGTGATCAAGAAAACCGGTAAGCGCGTGCCGTTCGACCGGGAGAAATTGGCGCGATCTATCCACATCGCGACACGTAAGCGTCCGGTCGATGGTGAGCGCATCGAGCGGATCATCAACGCCATCGTGCGCCGCCTGGAAAGTGCCGGCGATGCCGAGATCACCTCTGACGCGATCGGCGAACAGGTCATGGACGCGTTGTTCACGCTCGATCCTGTTGCCTATGTCCGCTTCGCGTCGGTCTATCGCAATTTCCGCGAGGTCAAGGATTTCGAGGAGTTTGTCGGCAAGTTGAGTGTCGACCGCGACTAAATCGATCGACCGGAACATGATGCGTGCCGCGCTCGGGCTTGCGGCGCGCCATCTCGGGCAGACCTGGCCTAACCCGTCAGTCGGCTGCGTTCTGGCGCAGGACGGCGTCGTGGTTGGCCGAGGCTGGACCGATATAGGTGGCCGGCCCCATGCCGAAACGGAAGCGATCCGGCGTGCAGGCAAGGCGGCGGCCGGCGCTACCGCCTATGTCACCTTGGAGCCCTGCAACCATTATGGCCGTACCGGCCCGTGCAGCCTCGCGCTTATCGAGGCGGGCGTGGCCCGCGTGGTTGTCGCCATAGAGGATCCCGATCCGCGGGTCTCAGGCGGCGGGATCGCACGGCTGCGCGCAGCCGGCATCGATGTGTCGGTCGGCCTGATGGCGGAGGAGGCGGCGGCCCTGACCCAGGGGTTTCTCAGCCGTGTCACGCAGAGCCGACCGATGGTGGCGCTTAAGCTTGCAACGTCGCTCGACGGCAGGATTGCGACGGCGAGCGGCGCCAGCCGATGGATAACCGGGGAGGAGGCGCGCGCCTACGCCCATCTGCTGCGCGCGCAGTATGACGCGATACTGGTCGGCACGGGTACCGCCATGGCGGATGATCCCAGGCTCGACTGCCGATTGCCGGGTCTAGCTGCGCGCTCGCCCGTTCGAATAGTGCTGGACCGGCATTTGCGCTTGGCCCTCGACAACAATCTGGCGCGAACCGCCGCCAGCCACCCAAGCTGGGTCGTGACGTCAAAGGACGCGGATCAGACGCGCCGAGCGGCGTTTCAATCCCAGGGTTTTGAGCTGATCGATATCGCGACGGACGGCGATGGGTTGCTTGATCCAGCCCAAATGTTGCGCGAATTCGGCAATCGTGGGATCACCAGATTATTGGTCGAGGGTGGCGGGCGTCTGGCGGCCAGCCTGGTTGCGGCGGATCTTGTCGATCTCCTCTATTGGTTTCGCGCGCCCAGCCTGATCGGTGGAGACGGGCGCGAGGCGGTGGCGGCACTCGGGCTTCTGACCCCGGACGAGGCGCCACGCTTTGAGCTGACCCGAACGATGCGGTGCGGCGTTGATACGCTGGAAACCTATCGCGCCGATCGTTAGGTTAGGTGTCATGTTTACCGGAATAATTACCGATATCGGCCGCCTGCGCGACCGTATCGAACGGCCGTCGCAAGATTTGCGATTGGTGGTCGAGACGGATTTCGACGGAACGGCCCTGCCGCTTGGTGCGTCGGTCGCCTGTTCGGGTGTGTGCCTGACGGTGGTTGATCGGGGCGATAACTGGCTTGCTTTCGATGCCTCCGCTGAAACCGCGTCGCTGACGACCGTGGCGGCCTGGCAGAAGGGCCGGCGGATCAATCTTGAGCGCGCGCTCCGCCTCGGCGACGAGTTAGGCGGCCATCTGGTATTGGGCCATGTCGACGGAATGGTTCGGGTTCTGGCGAGCGAGCCGGTTGATGGCAGCGTGGTGTGGCGCTTTGAAATGACGGAGGCGTTCCGGCGGTTTGTCGCACCCAAGGGATCGATCGCAATCGACGGCGTGTCGTTGACGGTCAATCGGGTGCAGGATGGCAGCGATGGCGCCACCGGGTTTTTTGAGGTCAATATTATTCCCCATACCGCGCAGCACACCACCTTTGGCGATCTGAAGATTGGTGACGTTGTGAACATTGAAATCGATCCGATCGCACGCTATGTCGCGCGACTGACAGGTAAACTCTAAGAGGGGTTGAGGTGAGCCAGCACTTGAATGCGGCGACGATCGAGCACTCGGCCTTTTCGACGATCGAGGAGCTTATCGAGGCTGCACGGGCCGGACAGATGTTCATCCTGATGGATGACGAAGGGCGCGAGAACGAGGGGGATCTCGTTCTGCCGGCGTCCTTTGCCACGCCGGCGGCGATCAATTTCATGGCGCGTTTTGGCCGAGGCCTGATTTGCCTGGCGCTTACCAAGGATCGTATCGATCAGCTCGGCCTGCCTTTGATGGCGCAGCAAAATCGCAGCCGGCATGAAACCGCTTTCACCGTGTCGATCGAGGCGCGTGACGGGATCACTACCGGTATCTCCGCCGCTGATCGGGCGCAGACCATTGCCGTGGCGATCGATCCGACGGTTCCGCGCGACGCTATCGTGACGCCAGGTCACGTATTCCCGCTGGTGGCACGCGATGGCGGTGTGCTGGTGCGCGCCGGGCATACCGAGGCGGCGGTGGATATTGCCCGTCTCGCAGGCTTGCCGCCTGCTGGCGTCATTTGTGAAATCATGAATGATGACGGCACGATGGCCAGGCGCGCCGATCTTGTCGCCTTCGCGCAATATCACGGGCTTCGGATCGGCACGATCGCCGACCTCATCGCCTATCGCCGTCGCAGCGAGCGCATGGTCGAGCGGATTATTGATAAGCGCCCGATCACTGCCCCAGGCGGTACGTTCGATCTCTGCGTTTATGCTGCGAAGCCCGGCTATTCGGAACATATCGCCCTGGTCAAAGGCGATTTGAGTGCGCCCGGTCCGGTGCTGGTGCGCATGCATGCGGTGAATATCCTGGACGACATGCTGGCGGGCCAGGGCGATCGCCCGGCTGGTGCTGTTTTGCACGGTGCCATGCGTGCGATCGAGGACGCAGGGCGGGGCGTGATCGTTCTGATCCGGGAATCGAACCCGACCTTTATCAGCCAGAAACTGACCGCGACCGAGGCGACCGGTGCTGATCCGGCAAACGAGTTGCGTTATTACGGTATCGGTGCGCAGATCCTGGTCGATCTTGGCGTGCGTGAGATGATTCTGCTGACGAATTCGCGCCGCACCATTGTTGGCCTCGACGGTTACGGGCTGACAGTGCTTGAGCAACGGCCGATCGAGTAAGGTTTGGAATGATGCGACCGACGACTACCATCCTGATTGTCGAGGCGCGGTTCTATACCGAGCTTGCCGATGAATTGGTCAAGGGCGCCGTGGCGGCGCTGGAAGCGGAAGGCGTTATTCATCATCGCCTCTCGGTACCGGGCGCCTTTGAGATACCTGCCGCCATCTCGATGGCCCAAAAGGCGGCGACTGGACGTCCTGGACTGCCCTGTTACGACGGCTATATAGCGCTTGGCTGTGTCATTCGCGGCGAGACCACGCATTACGATTATGTTTGTTCGGAAAGCGCGCGGGCACTGCAGGATTTGGCGACAAAGCAACACCTCGCCATCGGCTACGGCATCTTGACGGTCGAGAATGACGAACAGGCCTGGGCGCGGGCCGATGTCACGCGCAAGAACAAGGGCGCAGACGCTGCCAATGCGTGCCTGCGGATGATCGATATCAGACGGCAGTTCAGACTGCCATGACCGGGATCGACTTGCCCGACAGCGCGGCCGCCGGAACTGCCCTTTCCGACTCGTCGGTCAAGGCCCGGCGAGCGGCCCGCGTGGCCGCCGTGCAGGCACTCTATCAGCGCGATATGAACGATATTTCCGCACGCTCCGTGATCGCCGAATTCGGTTCCTATCGGCTAGACGATACGGTTGATGCGGAGCTGTTCGGTCAGTTGGTCGCCGGCGTTGATGAAAATCTGGCGGAGGTCGATGCGCGGATCAGTGGTGCTCTGGTCGAAGGCTGGTCGCTCGACCGGCTGGAAACCGTGTTACGGGCGATCTTCCGCGCGGCGGTCTGGGAGCTGTCCTATCGCTGGGATATTCCGGCCCGGGTGACGATCAGCCAATATGTCGAGATCGCGCACGCGTTCTTCGACGGTCGTGAGCCGGCAATGGTGAACGGATTGCTCGACCGCGTGGCCCATGAGTTGCGGGCTCAGGAATTCGACCGAAACGCCCCCGGCGACCGGTGACTAGGATGGCTGCGCGACCCCGCCGCAAATCTGCCAAATCAGCGGAAGCGGGTGACGAGTTCGAGCGGATCAGGCGATATTTTGCGCCGCTCGCCCAGAATTTTCCCGGCGCCTTCGATTTGACGGACGACGCGGCGCTGATCGTGCCGGGACCGGGCCAGCAGCTTGTCGTTACCACCGACGCGCTGGTCGCTGGCGTCCATTTCTTCGGTGATGAACAGGCGTCGCTGATCGCCCGCAAGGCCTTGCGCGTAAATCTGTCCGATCTTGCCGCCATGGGGGCGACGCCGCTCGCCTATACGCTGGCGCTGGCGCTGCCGCCCGATCACGCAGAGCCCTGGCTGGCGGATTTCGCTGCCGGCCTTGCCGCCGACCAAGCCGAATTCGGCATCTACCTGGCGGGTGGAGATTCCGTTGCGACGCCCAGCACGCTGACGATGTCGATTACGGCGCTCGGCACCATCGTCAACGGTCAGGCGCTCCGCCGGAATGGCGCTGTTGTGGGCGACCTTGTCTGTGTTTCGGGGACCATCGGCGACAGCGCGCTCGGCCTTATAGCCCGCACGGGCGGTTTGGGCGATTTGCCGCGACCAGCTCAGCGTGACCTGATTGGGCGTTTTGAACTGCCGCAACCGCGCCTGTCGCTTGGCCGGGCTCTCGCCGGCGTCGCCCACTCCGCGATCGATATTTCGGATGGCTTGGTCGCGGATTTGGGACATATCGCGCGCGCTTCCGATGTGCGCATGGTCATCGATTGGGCGCGCATACCGCTATCGCCGCCGGCGCTGCTGGCGGTCGCCAAGCAGCCGCAGCGGCGCGATCTGATCCTGGGAGGCGGTGAGGATTATGAGCTCGCCTTCACCATACCACCCGATCAGGCTGGTAATTTGCGGGCGATCGCGTTATCCGTCGGTGTTATGGTGACGGAGATCGGCCGGGTCGAAAGTGGGGCAGGGGTCACCGTGCTCGACCAGGATGGCAATGATGTCACGCCGCTAAGTGGCGGCTACCGGCATTTCGAGGGGTGAGATCGTGATTCGCGTTTTGCTTATTCTCGTTGGCTTGGTGGTGGCCGGTGGGATCATGTTCGGCGGCTACAAGCTGGTCCAATATGCCCAAAACCGGGAGTATTCAGACGACAATACCGATCCGGTTTTTGTCGATCTGAGCCCGATCGTCGTCTCCATCGCGAAGGATGGGGAGATCGTCGATTCACGCTCCTACCAGATCAGCCTGGAAACCCGCGAAGGTGGCCCGCATCGCGAAGTCCTGCGCGAAAAAATTCGCCTGCAGGATCTAATGATCCGCTACCTCAACGCTTTCGCGCAACGCCGCGCGCCGGACAACATCGATAATCCAGAATATATGAAGCGCGAGTTGAAGCTCGCCTGCGCCGATCTGCTCGGCAAGGACACAGTCGTGCGAGGTGTCTACTTCACGTCTATCCTCACCAGACCGCCAGGCTAAGTTCTTTACGTGATTTCCGCCCTATTAGGAGGGCGGAATGCCGCCGTTGCCGCCGCCACGGCCGCCCGGATTGGTGCCGTTGCTGCCGGCACCTGGCAGGCCACTGAAGCGGCCGACATCGCCGAATAATTGCTCAAGCAGGCCGAGCGAATGGCCGGCAGTCGGCGTCACATCGGATACCGGCGTTACGTCGACTGTCTGTTCCAATCCGGTCACCTTGGTAACCTCGGTTACGACGCCGGTATCGTCGAACCGGACGGTGATGATTTGCTGGTCGACCGCATGGGGGGCGAAGAACGCCTCGGTTTCGGTGCGCCGGCTGATGTAATACCAGGTCTTATCGGTGAAGGTGCCGACATTGGAGGGCGAACCCAGAAGCTGCTGCACCTGGGTACGGGTCGCTCCGACCTTGATTTCGGCGATTGCCTCGGGCGGCGGGGCGTTGCCGCGATTATCGACAATCGGTATGCAGCCGCCAAGAGCGCCGGCAAGGCCAAAGGCGATGAGAGCCGTACGGGCGAGCCATTGGCTTCGCAATGTCATCACGAGTATCCTTAAAACCTATCGTCGAACGATGACAGTTGACGAAATCATCCGCTTCGCCCACCAAGTCCCGTCAACTCGGGCGCGGATTTTGGTGTCGACGCCTGTCTAAGTCAATCATCTAAGGGGGGCCTCATGGTTTTGGCGCGGCTGTTTGGCGGCTCATCGTCCAAGCTCGACCCTCATCCGCTCTATGTCGCGTTGGTCGATCAGGCCCGCCTGCCGGGTTTTTTCGGCGCGGGCCGGGTTCCTGACACCCTGGACGGCCGGTTTGACATGATTTGCCTCCACGCTTTCCTGGTGTTGAACCGGTTAAAGCAGGAAGGGGCGGAGGCTAAAGGGTTTGCCCAGGCTTTGTTCGACACCATGTTTCGGGACATGGACCGCGGCTTGCGCGAGCTCGGCGTCGGCGATCTCGGCGTCGGCGTTCGGGTGAAGCAGATGGCAAAGGCGCTGTATGGCCGGATCGCTGCCTATGAGGCGGGATTGGACCAGGCGGATGACGCGACGTTGCTTGAAGCGCTGAGGCGGAATTTGTATGGTACGACAACAGCCGAGCCCGATGAACTGGTTCGTGTCGCGCGCTATATGAGGGCAGCCAAGGCGCTGCTTGCCAATCAGAGTTTCGACGATCTGGTAGTTGGCCGTGTTCGGTTCCCCGCATTGCAGGCGCTTTGATGAGCGAAGACGACATCACTCCTGAATTCTCCCGACCGATCGCGCTTGATCGCCTGAGCGCGCATTGGGCGCATTTTCCGATCGCAGCGCAGCCCGCCGAATTGGCGGCGCTGGCGGAGCGCATGTCACTGGTCGATGTCGCCAATCTGTCGGCTGAGGTGGCGTTGCGCACGGTCTATGCCGGCGCCTTTGTCGAGTTGCAGGCAACCCTGCGCGCCACGGTCGTCCAGCGCTGCGTCGTCACCCTGACCGAATTGACCAATGAGATTACTGAGAGCTTCCGCCTGTTATTCGGCCCGATCGGTGGCGATGAGGGCGATCATCAGGCCTCGTCAAAGCACGGGCGTGAGATCGATCTGTCGCCTGGCGATGAAGACGATCCCGAGCCGATCGACGGCGACGGCATCGATATCGGCGAGGCGATCGCCCAGCAATTATCCTTGGCTCTTGATCCCTATCCCCGGATCAGCGATGGTGATGAGGCGTTGGGCGAGCCTGAAGAATCGGACGTTCCCGAGGGTCCCTTTTCCGCGCTCAGGGGGCTGGGCCGCGGAAAACTAAGCTGAGAGCTTGCCCGCACATCGTTTTGCCGCTACATAAGCGGTCGCTTTTACGCGACTACCCTTATCCACAGAGTTTGCTGACATGGCTGTTCCTAAAAAGAAGACGTCCAAATCGCGGCGTAATATGCGGCGTTCACACGATGCGCTGGTTGGTGCCGCGCACGCAGAATGCCCGAATTGCGGCGAGCTGAAGCGCCCGCATCACGTGTGTGCTAGCTGCGGGCATTATGATGGCCGCGAGGTTGTCGAACGGGCGGTCGCGTGATCCATCGCGTGACCTGGGCTTCGCTTTTAGCGTCGAAATCAGATTTGTCGTGACCGGTCGGCTGACCATCGCCCTCGACGTCATGGGTGGTGACAAGGCACCGGATATCGTGCTGCACGGCGCCAATATTGCGCTTGAGCGGTTCCCCAACACTGAATTTCTGCTTTTTGGCTCTGAGCCGCAGATGGCGGCGCTGCTTGAGCGCCTGCCCAAGCTGCGCCGGGCATCTCGCGTCATTCATACCGACGATGCCGTCAGCAATGACGCCAAACCGTCCCAGGCCCTGCGCTCGGGGCGTCGCTCCAGCATGCGCCTCGCGATCGATGCGGTGGCCGATAAGAGTGCCGCTGCGATCGTCTCAGCCGGCAATACCGGCGCCTTGATGGCGATGGCAAAACTTGTCCTGCGCACGCTGCCCGGCATCGACCGTCCGGCGATCGCCTCGTTCTTTCCGACCGAGCGCGGGGAAAGCGTCATGCTTGATCTCGGCGCCAATCTGTCGTGCGACGCCAATAATCTGGTGCAGTTCGCCATGATGGGTGAGGTGTTTGCCCGCACCGTGCTGGGCCTCCTGCAACCGACCGTCGCCTTG
The DNA here is from genome assembly GCA_903931835.1 of uncultured Elstera sp. Classification (GTDB taxonomy): domain Bacteria; phylum Pseudomonadota; class Alphaproteobacteria; order Elsterales; family Elsteraceae; genus CAIZEE01. The sequence continues at coordinate 1,124 of CAIZEE010000620.1, read as the reverse complement.
CTCAATATCGGTGCTGAAGAGTTGAAGGGCCATGACGAGGTGCGCGAGGCCGCTGCCTTGCTGCGCCTGACGCCGCTCGCCCCGCAGTTCCAAGGGTTTGTGGAAGGCAATGACATCGCCGCCGGTACGGTCGATGTCGTTGTGACGGACGGATTTACCGGCAATGTCGCGCTGAAGACGGCGGAGGGGACCGCGCGGCTGTTCAGCTTCTTCCTGCGCCAGTCTCTCAAGAATTCTTTCCTCGCTAAGTTCGGCTACCTGCTGGTTCGCCCGGCGATCAATAAGTTCCGCAGCCGGGTCGATCCCAGGCGCTATAACGGCGCGATCTTCCTCGGCCTTAACGGAATTGCGGTGAAAAGCCACGGCGGCACCGATGCGCTCGGATTTGCCAACGCGATCGGCGTTGCCATTGATATGTCGGTGCATGGGTTTCTGGAAAAGATCCGGGTCGAGGTCGAGGCGTTTCAGAACCTGCAGCCCAATTCCGAGGCCGCACTCGGATGATCACCCGGTCGCGTGTCATCGGTACCGGCTCATATCTGCCGTCGCGCATCGTTACCAATCACGAATTGGCCGAAACCGTCGACACCTCGGATGAATGGATCGTCCAGCGCAGCGGTATCCGCCAGCGGCATATTGCCGCTGATGGCGAGTTTACCTCCGACCTCGCGGTGGCTGCGGCACGTTCCGCGCTCGATGCGGCGGGTATTGCGACCGGCGATGTCGATGCGATCGTGCTGGCCACGACCACGCCCGATGAAACCTTTCCGGCGACCGCGACGATCGTCCAGCAGCGCCTCGGTATCAAGAGCGGTTTCGCTTTCGATGTGCAGGCAGTCTGTTCGGGCTTCATCTTTGCTCTGGCGACCGCCGATAATTTCCTGCGTGTCGGCCAGGCAAAGACGGCGCTGGTGATCGGGGCGGAGACATTCACTCGTATCCTCGACTGGAACGACCGGGCGAGCTGCGTGCTGTTCGGCGATGGGGCAGGTGCTGTGGTACTGCGTGCCGATCAAGGGGCCGGGACCGTCGCCGACCGAGGCATTCTCTCGACTCATCTCCATTCCGACGGCACCGATCACGATATTCTGTATGTCGATGGCGGGCCATCCAGAACCGGCACG
>CAIZEE010000619.1 GCA_903931835.1 uncultured Elstera sp. | reverse complement strand
GGTCAACCGGTCGACGCCCGGCATGCTCGCCACAGGTTCGGCGCGATTGGCCCCGTCGATGACGAAGATCGGCCAAATCAGGTCACGCACGGATAGCGCATGCTCGCGCACCAGATCACGCGACCAAGGGGTGCGCCGGGTGCGCCTGAGTCGCGTCCGGGGATAGATGGGTGAGATTAACCGTTCGGGCCGTGACATGGGGACGCGCTTCTTTCGCTTGAACTGTTTAGCGATTATCTTTTACGGCAGCCGCGAGGGTCATGACAACCTCCGCACAATCAGGCAGGCATCGTGACCGTTTTGAGCGCAGCAGACCAGAATTTGGAAAACCAACCCGTCGTCATCGTCAGCCGCCACGGAAGAGCCCTGGTGCTGACGCTTAACCGGCCACGCGCGCTCAATGCGCTCGACTTTGAGATGATCCGACTGATCGACCCGGCCTTGGTGGATGCGGCGACCGATCCCGCGATCGATTGCGTGATCATCGAAGGCGCCGGTGGCAAGGCGTTTTGCGCTGGCGGCGATATCCGAGCTGCAGCCTTGTCCTTGAAACAGCAAGGCTCAACCTTGGCGGCTGAGTTCTTTGCCGCCGAATATCGCCTGAACCAGCGCATAAATCGCTTCCCAAAACCGTTCATCGCGCTGATAGACGGCGTGTCGATGGGCGGCGGCCTTGGTCTGTCGATGCATGGCTCTCATCGCGTCGTGACCGAGCGTCTGCTTGCCGCCATGCCGGAAACGTCGATCGGCCTGTTCCCCGATATCGGCGCCGGCTGGTTCCTGCCCAAATGGCCCGGTTATACAGGCCGCTACGCGGCGCTGACCGGCGCCAGGCTGGATGCCGCCGACGCGCTATTCGTCGGGTATGCCACTGCCTGCGTGGCCTCGGCAGATCTTCCGGCATTGCGGCAGGCCTTGCTTGATCAACCGCCGGCCACGCGGGAGGAGGCGACAACGATCATCGCGACCCTCGCCCACGACCCGGGCCCGTCCAAACTTGCCGCCGAGCAGGCGGATATCGACGCCTGGTTTGCCGCAGATACGATGGAGGAAATCGTCTCGACTCTGGAGAGATCCGGCACAAGCCGCGCCAAGTCGATCCTCGACACACTGGCAAAATGTGCGCCCGCCAGCATGAAAGTGGCGCTGCGTCTGCTGACTATTGGCGCCACGCTCAATCTTGAAGAGGACCTCGTACTGGAATATCGGTTGAGCCAGCATTGCATGGCGCGGCCGGATTTCAGTGAGGGAGTGCGAGCACTATTGATCGACAAGGATCAATCGCCGAAATGGCAGCCGGCAACCCTCGAGCAGGCAACAGATGCGCTCATTCAATCGTATTTCGATCCGTTGAGCGGGCCGGATCTGACTTTTCCTGCCTATATCCGATCGTAATCTCGACGAATTGAAACATGCAAATTCAATAATAATCTAGAAGATCAATACAATTTTGCCTATACTAGACATCTTGACCTGTGAATCACTCTGTTGGCATTCTTGTTAAATATGTCTAAGATTTTTTGTCATTTTCCACGCTGTTTTAAAAGAGGAAGACGTGAGAAATTCATATCTAGAAGTGGTGCGCTTGACAGAGCGACTGCATCGCCAATTCCTAGAAGTGGTGAAAAGCGAACTGGATCGTGGCAACACTGAAGATATCAACAACGTTCAGGCTCTTATTTTATTCAATATTGGCGAAGACGAGTTAACAGTCGGAGAGTTGACGAATAGAGGATACTACCTGGGATCGAATGTTTCTTATAATGTTCGCAAGATGGTAGAAAATAACTATCTTATCCAGGAGCGTTCTCAACATGACCGGCGCTCAACGCATGTCCGATTGTCGGAGAAGGGCTTGGCGCTGCGCCTAAGAATCGAGAAAATGTTCGACCGACAGATTGATGCGCTGAGTCAGGTCATCCCGCTGGCGGAGCTTCAGGCTTCCACCAGCGTGTACCATCGGCTGGAGAAATTCTGGATCGATCTGCTGGCCTACGACCCCAGAACCTCCTCAGGTGGGTGAGGAGAGCTGAATGATGGTGAAACGGCGGCTTTGGACCGCGTCATTGTTAGCCCTGGTCGCCTTTTCGCCTGTCGCGTTGGCTGAGCCGGGCGACCCGGACTCGGTCCTGACCGATCCGAAGGAGATCGCCTTCTGCCTGTGCCTGGAGCAATCGGTCGCCGCCAAAGCGGCTGAGATGCGGTCGCTAGGCGCGGTCTATAGCGAGGAAACCCGGCAATTGGCGGCAATGAACGCCGATATCGATCGCAAGCGTCCGCTGGTCGACGTCCAAAACCAGGCGCAGATCGACGCCTTCAAAGGGCTGCTGGAACAACGCGATGCAGCGCTGGATAAATACCAGTGGTCGACCTTGCCGAAATATCAGGCTTCCGTCGCGCGATACAATGACAAGGTCGACATGGTGCTGAAGCGATGCAGCGGCCATCCGCTTGACCAGGCAGCCCTGGACCAGGCCAAGCAGAAGCTCAGCTGCCCTGCCGAATAATGGCGAATTTACTCGAATAATTCGTCGAAGAAATTGCTCATGGCTACCCATGAGCGTTCGTCGGCCAATTCGTTATAGTGCAGGGCGGGCGATAGCGAGCCATCGGCCTCCGGGTTAGTGAAGCTATGGACGGTGTTGCCATAGCGGATGACATGCCAATCGGCCCCGGCAGCGGTCATCTCCTTCTCAAACGCCAGAACCTGTTCGGGCGGGATCATTGGATCATCCGCACCGGTACAGACCAGAACGCTGGCTGTAACGGCGCCGGGCTCGGCCGGCTCAGGCGTCGTCAACGCGCCGTGGAAACTAACGACGCCGCGCAGATCGCCCTCGTCAAAATCGTTGCTGATCCGCGCCAGCTCCAGCACGGTTGTGCCGCCAAAACAGAACCCGATGGCGCCGAGCAGTTCGCTTTCCACCAGCGGATGGTCGGCAAGCGTCCTGAGCGCTGCACTGGCGCGCGCGCGCAGCAAGGTGGGATTGGCCTTCAGATCGGTGATCAACTCGATGGCGTGATCGAAATCCCGGGGTTGTAGGCGGTCGCCGAACATGTCAGCGGCGAGGGCGACGAAACCGAGCTCGGCCAGCATGCGCGCGCGCTCCATCGCGTGCTCGCCCAAACCGAATGCTTCATGAACCACCAGAATACCGGGCCTATGACCGCTGATCTCGTCGTCATAGGCTAGATAGCCGCGCATCGTGATGCCACCATCCTGATACTCGATATCTTCAGTTTTCATCGCTTCCTCCGTTACAACGCCCCCACTTGGCAGGTGTATAACGTGCCGCCGATCGCCAGTATGAAATTTTTTCGGGTGGCGGTGAACCAGCCACCGGCCCTGCTACACTCCGCCCCCGTTCAATCTGGTATGAGGATCGGTTCATGGCGCTGTCGCGCAGAGGTTTTATCGGCGCTGTCGGCGCTACCGCAGCCACGCTGGCTGGCTTGCCCCTGGAAGCTGCCGAGCCTGAGCGGCGGCGCGTGGCGAAGGTCGAGGTGCTGGGGCATCGCGGCGCGTGCGCCTGGCGGCCCGAGCACACGCTCGCCTCCTATGCCAAGGCGATTGCAGACGGTGCGGATTACGTCGAGCCCGATCTCGTTTGCACCAAAGACGGCGTTTTGGTGGCGCGCCATGAATGCAATATCTTGGAAACGACCGATATCGCTCAACATGCCGAGTTCGCCAATCGGCGCACGACCAAGACAATCGACGGTGAGACACAGACCGGCTGGTTCGTCGAGGACTTCACGCTCGCCGAGCTGAAAACGCTGCGCGCCATTGAACGCTTACCCAAACTGCGTCCGGCCAACACCGCCTTTGACGGCCAATTTCAGGTGCCGAGCTTCGAGGAGATCATCGATTTCGTCGCGGCGGAATCCGCAGCGCGGGGCCGGGTCATCGGCCTGATCCCGGAGATCAAGCATTCAACCTATCTGTCTAGGATCGGCCTGCCGATGGAAGACCGCTTCCTCGGCGTATTGGGCGAACACGCCTATACCAGAACCAATCCGGTCGAAATCCAATCCTTCGAGATCGCCAATCTGAAGTATTTGCGCAGCAAACTAGGTCATCGCGAGCAGCTTCGGCTGATGCAGCTCGTCTGGATGGGCGATGAGCAGCCGGCCGATGTGGTGGCATCCGGCGGCAAACTCACCTGGGCGGAGATGCTGACGCCAAAGGGGCTGGCTGATATCGCCGGTTATGCCGATGTCGTGGCGCCGCTGAACCGCGCCCTGATCCCGGTCGATGCAGCAGGACGGCTTGGCCAGCCGACGCCGGTTATAGCCGATGCGCATAGGGCTGGATTGCTGGTGCATACCTATACGTTCCGGCCGGAAAACCATTTCCTGCCCACCGATCTCGCCAACCAGAATGGCGACGCCGCACGCAATCCCGCAGGATCGATCGCCGAGATGCGCCGCTATATCGATGCCGGCATTGACGGGTTCTTCACCGATGACCCAGGATTGGGCAGGTTGGCGGTTGACGGATAAAGAATGGGTTCGGTGTGACGCGAGCGATCCTCGGCTGTAGTCTATTCCTGCTATGGCTTGGACCGGCTAGCGCAGCACCGACCTGCGAGCTTAACCGCGTCGCCGTACTGCCTATCACGATGGATCGTACTGTCCCGACGGTCGAAGTTGGCATCAACGGCCACCGGGTACGCATGATCATCGACACAGGCTCGAACGTCACGCTGCTGACGCCAGAGACGGCTAGCGCGATGCATCTCTTGATTGACCCCACGCATACAAGCAGTGCATTGGGCTCGACCGGCTACACCAAGACGGGCAATGCTGTGATCGATTGGATGGAATTGGGTTCAATCCGGCTCGACCGGCTGAGTGTCCCGACTGCTTCCCTGAAACCCGATGGCGCCAACCCGGTGATCGGCGGCATACTGGGCGGGTCGATTCTGTCGCGTTTCGACATCGACTATAATCAACCGGCGTCGGAGCTCTCGCTCTATCAGGTCAAGGGATGCTTGTTTCCCGAGCCGCCATGGGAGCGCCCATATCAGACGCTAAAAGGCTCCGTCTATCAGGCTAGGCTTCGCGTTCCGGTTTCGGTCGACGGCCACACATTAATGGCCCTCGTGGACACCGGCGCCGAAATCCTGTCGGTCGCGCGTGGATCGCTTTTCCAGCTGGGATTGGGCGAAGGGATTTTGGCGAACGACCTGACCCGGAATGTCACCGGGATCGGCGGCGGCACGGTCATCCTGCCCTACCACCGCTTCGCCTCCATCCAGATCGGCGAGGAGGTGTTCAACGGCGGCATGGCGATCATTCAGGACTATCCGATCCTGGGCGCCAGCATGCTGATCGGCGAGGAGTATATGAAGGAGCGGCGACTCTGGCTGTCCTATAGCAGCGGCACGATGTTCGTGCAGATACCAAGTCAGATGAAAACCGCCCGACCCGCACCGAATTAGGCCTGCAATATCGTCGGCTCATGGCGTACGGGGAAATTCACCGACCGAGCGATAAAGCATTTTCCCGCCGCGTCGTCATGCAGAGCGAGCGCTGTCGCCCTATCGGAACCGGCAGCGATTTCGACCTGGGGCCTAAGCACAACGAAATCGAACTGCCCTTCGCCACCCTTGTCCACACTCATCTCGCCACAAGGCGTATCGCGATAGGCGGTCACGACAACGCCGGCATCGGCGCAGAGATGCAGATACCAAAGCTGATGACAGGCGGCGAGCGAGGCAACCAGAAGCTCTTCGGGATTCCACCGCTGCGAATCGCCCCGGAAGCTTGGATCGGATGAGCCGGCAATGGTTGGCTTGCCCGCTGACATCAGATCATGGGTTCGGTCATAAGCGATGTAGGAGCTGGTGCCGGCACCGAGATTGCCGGTCCATTCGAGTGATACTTTATAGCGGTGCAGATGCATCGGGATTACCCCTTTATTGATCCCGATGCATCGCCGATTCTCCTACCAGACCCGGCAGGCTGGTTTGCCGACCATCGGATCAGTCGGCTTGCAGCTAAACGCCTTGGCAAATTCCGGCATATTCACGACCGTGCCATTCACCCGAGCCCGTGCCGGCGAATGCGGATCGGTCAGCGCGCGCAAACGCATAGCCTCCGGCGTGCTGCTGCTGCACCAGACCGTGGCGAAACCCAAGAAGAAGCGCTGCTCTGGCGTGAAGCCGTCGATCTTCTTCTCTTTCAGCTTGGCGAGGCGCTGCATCAACGCGTTATAGGCCAGGTGGGCACCACCGTTATCGGCCGTGTTTTCGCCCAAGGTCAGCTTGCCATTGACATGCACGTCGTCGATCGCGGTGAAGCCGCCATATTCCTTGACCAGGCATTCCGCCTTGGCGTCGAATTTCTTGCCGTCTTCCTCCGTCCACCAATCATGCAGATTGCCGTCGGCGTCGAACTGGCGGCCCTCATCGTCGAAGCCATGCGTCATCTCATGCCCGATGACCAGCCCGATCGCACCGAAATTGACGGCATCGTCCAGCGTCGGATCGAAGAAGGGCGGCTGCAGAATACCGGCCGGGAAGTTGATTTCGTTGATCTGCGGATCATAATAGGCGTTGACCGTCGGCGGCGTCATGCCCCATTCGCCGCGATCGACCGGCTGGCCGATCTTGTTGAGATCACGGCGGAATTCGAAGGCTGACGCGCGGACATCGTTGCCGAGCGCATCATTGCGGTCGATGGTGAGCTTGCTGTAATCGCGCCAATGATCGGGATAGCCGATCTTGTTGCCGATCGCCTCCAGCTTGATCAGCGCCTGTTTCTTGGTCTCCGGGCCCATCCAGTCGAGTTTCTCGATGTCCGCGTGATACGCCGCGATAACCGTCTTCACCAAGGCCAGCATCCGCGCCTTGGCATCGCCGGCGAAGTATTTCGCAACATAGGCCTTGCCGAGTTCCTCACCCAACGCCGAGTCGGTCATGCGCACGCAGCGCTTCCAGCGGACCTGAAGCACCTTGGCGCCGCTCAGCTGGTGGCTGAAGAAATCGAAATTCTCATTGACGAAAGCAGCAGGCAGCATCGGTGCCACACCATGCACGACGTGCCAGCGCAGATAGGTCTTGATGTCGTCCAGCGAGGTGCTGGACAGAAGATCGCCTTCCTCTTTGAAGAAGGTCGGTTCGGTCACGTCCAGAGTCTCGACTGAGGGCGCCTTGACGGTATCGAAATAGCTCTGCCAGCCGAAAGCGCCATCGAGCGCGATCAGTTCGGCGGGCGAGAACTTGTTATAGGTCTTGACTGGATCGCGGCGGGACACTTTATCCAGCGCACCCTTTGCCAGCGTCGTCTCGATCGCCATCACGGTCTTCGCATGAGCAGCCGCGACATCCGGCGTCTCACCCAGCAGCGCGAACATCTTGGTCACGTGCGCCAGATAGCCATCGCGATTCTCGACCGATTTCTTGTCGTCCTTCAGATAATAGTCCTTGTCCGGCAGGCTAAGGCCGCCCTGGTCCAATCCCGCGATCTGCCGTGTCGCGTCCTTTGGATCAATGGTCGAGCCGAAGCTGAACAGGACATTGAAGCCGTCCTTCTGCAGATCGGCGATGAGTGCCGGCAGAGCCTCCTTTGAGGACAGCGCCTGGATCTTGTCGAAATAGGGTTTCAGAGGAGCCGTACCGGCCGCCTCGATCTTGCCCTCATCCATACAGGCGCCATAAAAGTCGCCAATTTTCTGGGTCTCGGGCGTCGGGTGAGCCGCCGCCTCTTCGAGGATGTCGTGCAGCTTGGCGCGGTTGTTTTCGGCCAGGACGTTGAACTGTCCCCAGGCGCTTTGATCGGACGGGATCGGGTTCTTCTCAACCCACGGCCCGCACACATATTGAAAGAAGTCGTCGCAGGGCGAGACCTTCTGGTCAACCGGACTGCCGTTGAATTCAGTCGGCTTAGCGGCCTTATCGGCGGCATGGGCGGCACCGATGCCGAGCCCCCCGACACCGAGACTCACAATGGCG
>CAIZEE010000618.1 GCA_903931835.1 uncultured Elstera sp. | reverse complement strand
CTCAGCGGCAGCCTGGCGGACGTGAACACCGCGCTGGCGACGCTGACCGACACGCCGAGCGCTGCGGGCAGCGACACGCTGAGCCTGACCGCGGGCGATTCTCTGGGCGGCAAGGCGACGGGCAGCGTGGCCCTCGCCAACACCGGTCCGGTTGCCATTACGGTGCCGGGGTCCCAGAACGTAACCCCCAGCGCAGGCCAGGCCATAATTGGGATCGCCTTGACGCAGAGCGGCGGGAGCGCCAGCGAGACGTTCACGGCGATGGCCTCCGACAGCACCGGGCTGCTTTCTGCGTCATCATCAAGCGGGGCTACGGTGAAGGGGGCGGGCACTAACAGCCTGACGGTCTCCGGCAGCCTTGCCCAGGTCAATGGAACGTTGGCGACGCTGGTTGACAACCCGGTGGGTTGGTCGAGTGATGCGCTCATCATATCAGAAATGGACAGCCTGGGCGGCAGCGCTGGCTCAGCCTCGGTCTCAATCCTGCCGCCGGCCCACGTCGTAAACACCGGCGCGGCGCAGGCCTGGCAATTCGGTGCCGCGCCGGTTGCCATTCTTCCTGCTGTGACCGTGCTCGATGCGCAATCAACCACGTTGCAATCGGCAACGATCAATGTCCAGAGCGGCTTTACCACTGGTGACGTGCTTGGCTTCACTAACCAGTCCGGCATAACCGGCACGTACAATGTGACTACCGGCGTCCTGTCGTTGTCGGGCACCGCCAGCCTCGCCGCCTATCAGGCAGCCATCAAATCCGTCACCTTTTCCACCCAAAGCTTCGCGGCTTTGGGTGGCACCACGCGTGGCTTCGGGTTCCTGGTGACGGCGGGCAGTCAGTCGTCGAACATTGGCACCGGCACGATGAGCTTCTCCGGGCCGGCCAATAACCTGTTCACAGTGACCTCGGTGACGGTCAGCATTTTGGCCGGCAGCGCAAACGACACCTTCGACGCCGCCGTGAACAGTTTGACCGCCAGCCAGGTGCTCGACGGCGGCGGCGGGACCAATACGCTCAGCCTGATCGGCGGTGGCAGTTTCAATTTGGCGCTCCCCAAGACTCTAGCGGACATGGAAATATTGACCGTGCAGGAAGGGCAAGCGGCATCGGGCCAGATCGCGTCCACTTACCAGACCGTCATCCTGCGCGCAGGGTTGAACGCACAGGTAAAGGTCACCTCGGGAATGGCGATCGCCGGCAACGCCAACCCGGTAGGGATCACCATCACCGGCGTCGCCAACGATACCTCCAGCATTCAGCTCGGCAAGGGCAGCGACACCGTCAACCTGGGCAGCAGCGGTGAAAGCGTGACCGGCGGTAGCGGGACCGCAATCATCGATGCCACCGCAGCCACTGCCGGCGCGCTGCTCCAGGCGACGGGGGGCACCACCACCCTGAGCGTTGCCGGCGGGGGGACGGTCGCCCTCAACCAGCATGATACCGGCATAACCGAGGTCGATCTCCAATCCGCCACCAGCGCCTGGACGTTCACGCCGGATGGTGCGACCGGGATGACGATCAAGGACCTGTCGGCCAGTGCCGACGTGCTTACGGGTTCGGCGGGCGACATCATCTATACCGGCAGCGGCGCGGACACCCTGGCATTCCATTCCGGTTTCGGCGTCGAGAGCGTCTACAACTTCGCCGCCAGCGGCGCCAACCACGACGTATTGCAGTTCGACAAGACCCTCTTCGCCGACTGGGCCCACCTGCTGGGCGCCACCAAGCAGCAAGGCTCCGACCTGGCGATCACCCTCGATCCCAGCGATACGCTGCTGCTCAAGAACGTCGCGCTGGCCAGCTTCACCTCGGCCGATGCGAAATTTATGTAATCGCCATTGGGCAGGTTTTCTGCCAGGCAATCCTGGCGTGGATGTATGGGGGCTTCGTGGGACAGGTCGGTAAGGCAATTCTTGGCATTTTGCCAATTCTTGGAATTCTGCAAATTCTGGGCATTCTGAGCGTGGCCCTGTCTGCGCAGGCTGGTTGGGCCAGCGAAAACGCAAGCCTGTCTGCCGCCACGCCCCACATCGAAGTCGTGACCGGGATGTACGGCGTGCCGGGTGCAAAGCATGTGCTCGACATCACCGAGCGGTTGCAGGACCTGTGCGGGTCGGGTGCGCAGCGCTGCAGCGTGTTCTGCTCCGATTCAAGCTTTGGCCGGTACCGGCTCGGGCACAAGCCGATCTGCCGCGTGACCTATCGCTGCGGCAACGAGGAGGTGCGCTCGGTCGAGGCCTGGCGCGAGGAGCCGATCCTCATGCGCTGTCCAGACCGCCGAGACGAGCAAGCGCCGCCCGCTGCGACCGTGACCAACTAAGCGCGCTGGCATGAACGCCAGGACCGCCGGGGGGCGGTTGATCTGCCTTGGGCTGCTGCTGGGGGTGCTGGCCGGGTTACGCGTGCCGCTGTCGCACGCAACGACGACCGAACGCCGCAGGATGGCGCTGGGTGACTGGACACTGCGGATCACGACCGGCCGGTTTTCGGG
>CAIZEE010000617.1 GCA_903931835.1 uncultured Elstera sp. | reverse complement strand
GAGCAACCTCGTGCGGACGATCCTCGAGGACGCCGTGACGATGGCCGACCGCGCCGGTCGCGAGGTGGAGCAGATTGTCCGCAGCGAGATCGAACGGGCCAATCGTCGCCGTTGATCGAGTGTTTCTATGAACTGGCTGTCGCGCCGATAGCAGTCATTATTCGGCAGAGCGAGAGGCCATGCTAGACAAGACATTTTCGCCGTCTGAGGTGGAAGCCGCACTCTATGCGGAGTGGGAGCAGAGTGGTGCCTTCGCGCCATCGGGCGAGGGCGAACCCTACTGCATCATGATGCCGCCGCCGAATGTGACCGGAAATCTGCATATCGGGCACGCGCTGACCTTCACTCTGCAGGATTTGCTGATCCGCTATCACCGCGCAATTGGCCGCGACACGCTATGGCAGCCTGGGACGGATCATGCCGGTATCGCGACGCAAATGGTGGTTGAACGCGAACTCGCGAAGGAACAAACCACCCGCCACGCGCTCGGCCGTAAAGCCTTCATCGATCGCGTCTGGGCTTGGAAGGATGAATCGGGCAGCGCCATCACCGCGCAGCTGCGCCGGCTTGGCGCGTCACCGGATTGGACGCGCGAGCGCTTCACCCTGGATGACGGGCTGAGTGCGGCGGTCGTCAAAGTTTTCGTCGAACTGCACCGCCAGGGCCTGATCTATCGCGACAAGCGGCTGGTCAACTGGGACCCGAAGCTGCATACCGCGATTTCCGATCTGGAAGTCGAGCCGCAGCAGATCAAGGGCCATCTCTGGCATCTGCGCTACCCGGTTGAGGGCAGCGATGAGGTGATCATCGTCGCCACGACCAGGCCCGAGACCATGCTGGGCGATACCGGTGTCGCCGTGCATCCGGATGACCCGCGTTTTCAGCATCTGATCGGCAAGCACGTCATCCTGCCGCTGGTCGGCCGGCGCATTCCCATCGTGGCTGACGAGTATAGCGATCCTGAGAAAGGGTCTGGCGCGGTCAAGATCACGCCGGCGCATGATTTCAACGATTTTGAGGTTGGTCGCCGTCACGGCCTGGCCGCGATCAATATTTTTGATCGCAACGCCGCCCTCGATGACAGCGTGCCGGAGCCTTATCGCGGCCTCGACCGGTTCGAGGCGCGCAAGCGTATCGTCGCCGATCTGGAAGCGCTGGATCTCGTCGAAAAGATCGAGCCGCATAGCCATACCGTGCCGCATGGCGACCGATCCGGCGAGATATTAGAGCCGTGGCTGACCGATCAGTGGTTCTGCAACGCCGAATATCTCGCCAAGGCGGCGATCGCAGCCGTCGAGGATGGCCGCACGCAATTCGTGCCCAAGCAATGGGAAGCGACGTATTTCGAGTGGATGCGCAACATCCAGCCCTGGTGCATCTCGCGCCAGCTCTGGTGGGGCCATCGCATTCCGGCCTGGTACGGCCCTGACGGCAAGCCCTTCATCGCCATGACCGAAGAAGAGGCCCTGGCCGAAGCCAAGGCCCACTATGGCGAGGCTGTGGCGCTGCGCCAGGACGAAGACGTTCTGGACACCTGGTTCTCGTCGGCTCTGTGGCCTTTCTCGACGCTGGGCTGGCCGGAAAACACCGAAGACCTGAAGCGGTTTTATCCGACCAACACCCTGGTCACCTCGTTTGACATCATCTTCTTCTGGGTCGCCCGGATGATGATGATGGGCCTGCATTTCCAGGGACAGGTTCCCTTCAAGCGCGTGGTGATCAACGCCCTGATCCGCGACGAGAAGGGGCAGAAGATGTCCAAGACCAAGGGCAACGTTATCGATCCGCTGGAACTGATCGACGCCTATGGCTGCGACGCGGTGCGCTTCACCATGGCGGCCATGTCCGGTCAGGCCCGCGACGTGCGGCTATCGCGCCAAAGGGTCGAGGGCTACCGCAATTTCGGCACCAAGCTTTGGAACGCCGCCCGCTTCACCCAGGTCAACGCGGCCCGTCGGGTCG
>CAIZEE010000616.1 GCA_903931835.1 uncultured Elstera sp. | reverse complement strand
TATCGCAAAGGCAGCCATGGCAGCCGCGCTGAGCGGATCGAGGCGGCGATGGACCGCGTCGGCATCGCCCATCGCGCTCGCCACTACCCGCACCAGCTATCGGGCGGTCAGCAGCAGCTTGCAGCGATTGCGCGTGCCATTGTCGGCATGCCGTCGCTGATCCTCGCGGATGAGCCGACCGGCAATCTCGACAGCGAAAACGGCATCCAGGTCATGGATATCCTGCGCAGCCTGAATGCCGCCGGATCGACCATCATCATGGTGACGCATTCGCAGAGCCAGGCCGATCTCGCAACCCGCCAGGTGAACATACTGGACGGAAGGCTGACCCTGTCGGTCAACCGCATCGGTCATGAGGTGGCAGCATGATGACGAACGCCTTTCTGACGTTTTACCGGGTCACCATCCGCCATCCGCTCTATGCCCTGCTCAATCTGCTGGGCCTGAGCTTCGGCATCGCCGTGTTCATCACGCTAAGCCTGTTCGTCCGGTTCGAAACCAGTTTCGAGTCGTGGCTGCCCGGTGCCGACAACGTCTACACTGCCGGCACGCGATGGGTTTTGCCCGGTCGCGAGACGGAACTGGTGGACAGCTCAATGGGCGGGCTGCTCGAGGAGTTGCATGAGGATTATCCCGATCTGGTCGGCACCAGAACCTGGCCGCAGAACGGCACGATCCATCTGGGTGCGGAGGTCTTCGCCGGGTCAGAGCAACTGGTCGATCCGGATTTCTTCAAGGTTTTCAACCTGGACATGGTCGACGGCGACAAGGCGACTGCCCTGTCCGGGCCAGACAAGATCCTACTGACGGCGGAGATGGCGGCGAAATATTTCCCCGGCGGCCATGCTGTCGGCAATACGCTGACCGTGTCGGATCTGGAGGGCACCAAGACCTATATCGTCTCCGGCGTCATCGCTAATCTGCCACGCAACAGCGATCTGAAATTCGATTTTGTCCGGCTGCTGACGACCCAGGCCATCGCGACCAATAAGTTTTGGCGCCGCTGGGGCTCCAATAATCTGAACACCTATCTGCGCATCGACAACGCCGATGAGGCGCGGAAGTTGGAGTCCGGTTTCGACGACTTCGTCGATCGCAAGGCCGGCCCGCTGCACGGCGAGAAATGGCATACCATGGAGACGGTACGGCTGATCCCGCTGCTCAGCGCGCATCTACGTGACGAGCAGAGCAAGACGGCGGTCATCACGCTGGGGCTGGTCGGATTGCTCGCCTTCGGCATCGCCGCCATCAATTTCATCAATCTGGCGACGGCGCGGGCCGGTTTGCGGGCCCGTGAAGTGGCCGTGCGCAAGACGCTGGGCGCCACGCAGGGTGCCTTACGCCTGCAATTCCTGTCGGAAGCGCTGGCCATGACCGTGCTGGCAACGATCGCCGGATTGTCGCTGGTCGAATTGGCGCTGCCGCTGATCAATGCCGAGGGCGGGCTGACGCTTGCCCTCAATTATCGCCAGGATTGGGCGTTCTTAGGCCTGCTGATCGCGGCCGTCCTGGCGATGGGCCTGGCGTCGGGTCTTTACCCCGCCTTTGTGCTGGCCCAGTTCAAGCCGGCACAGGTTCTGGCCGCCAGCCGGTCGCCATCGGGCGGACGATTCGGTCTGCGCGTGCGCGAATTCCTGGTCGTCGTCCAGTTTGCCGTGGTCATCGCCTTCTTCATCATGACGATCGGCTTCGTCCGGCAATTGGACCACATGAAGATTGCCGATCTGGGGTTCAAGCGCGACGGGCTGTTGCTCACCACCTCGACCAATTACGACGCGGTGACACCGGCGATCCTGCATTCGGTCTTGGCGGCGTTTCGGGCGGTGCCTGGCGTCACCAGCGTAACCACGTCGAATGTGGCCCCCGGGGACGACAATGTCAGTAACGGGCAGAATGTCTCCCTGCCCGGATCAACGGCGGCGCCGACGACGCTGCAATACGACGAAGTCACACAGGATTTCTTCAAGACCTATGGCGCGAGGTTGCTGGCCGGACGGTTGATCGATCCCTCCTATGGCAGCGACGGGGTGCGCAATCACGAATTGGACCGGCCGGACAAGCAGGTGAATATCGTCCTCAACCAGCGGGCGTTACGCGAATTCGGCTTTAAGTCGCCTGAAGCTGCGATCGGTCAATTGCTCGTCTCGGGTTCCGACGGATCGCCGACGCAGCAACGCTTCACGGTCGTTGGCGTCATCGATGATCTGCACTTCCATTCGCCGAAGAAGGAAAACTTGGCGATGTATTACTTCCTGAAGGCGGACGCGAACGAGAACCAGATCACGGCGATTCGCTATGAGGGCGTGCCGGAACCGGTGATCCGTGCGGCCTTAGCCGATGCCTGGCGTCAGGTGGCAGCCTCGGTCCCGCTCGAACTCGTGTCGGCTGACGATAATCTCGACAAATACGCCAAGCCCGACCGCAACCGGTCCAATCTGTTCACGCTGGGGGCCGGGATTGCGGGGCTGGTCGGCTGTATCGGGCTCTACGGCATGGCCGCCTTCACCACCTCGCGCCGGGCGCTTGAAATCGCTGTGCGCAAGGTGCTGGGCGCATCCAAGGGGGCCGTGATCCGGCTGTTGGTCGGGCAGTTCCTGCGGCCCGTGTTGCTCGCCAATCTGATCGCCTGGCCGGTCGGCTATTTCGTCCTGCAGAACTGGCTGCTGCAGTTCAACGACCGGATCACCCTCGGCGTGACGCCATTCCTTGCGGCGAGCACGGCCGCGATCGTCATCGCCGTGGTGACGGTGTTCGTGCTGGCGCTGTCCGGTGCGAACAGCCAACCCGGTAGGGCGCTCCGGAACGAATAGGTTGAGCCGCGAGAAACTTCAAAAGTGCGATCGTTGCAGGTTGATCCGACCTGCAACGATCGCACTCTAAGTCCCCCCGAGTGCCCGGGGGAGCACTCGGCCATAGTATGTTTCGACCTCTTGCCGGAATGGCAGCACGCCGCTTCTCCGCCACTCAGCCGCGACTTGAGGCGTGACGATGAACAATGGATTTCCGGCCACGGACCTATGGAAGACAAGGCCAACGGGCATGTCATCTTTGTAAAGGAAGACTTGAGTATCAATATTGGCTCGCGGCCCGCGCATGAAATCCGCAATGTTGGCGGTGACCAGAATATCAGCACGCCCAGCGATCGCCGTCTCGAAGACACCGATATCCTCGCCGTCCTGCATGGCGACATAGCCGCCGCCCAACACCAGCAGCGGTCCACTCGACGACCGGGCTGACATGCTGATCGACGCGATGTCAGTCGCCGCCGCACGGGCGGTATCAGCGGGAAAGGACCGGGCCAGAACCGTCTCAAGATCGGAGAGCATTTTGGCGGAGATGACGATCGCGGCAGGTGCCTCCCCCCAGCGCCCGGTCCGCACCGTGTCCACGAGCATCTTAACAGCCGTGGGACGGGGACTCCCGAGCGAGATGAAGTTTGCTACCAGAACATTGAGATCAAGGCATACGCGGACGTCGAACACCGTCAACGCGGCAGTACATCGGCGATCAGGCGCGCCGCTTCACGCAATGCTTCGTCGTCGTCGAAATCGGGAGGGTCGTCCAAGGTAGTCCGAAGATGCTTCTCGATCTGCCGCTCCGTGATCTCAAACGAGATCTGGGCAACTACCCGGCTGATCTCCTGGATCGCGTTGTACTTGTCCTGCAGCGTCCCGAGTTTCTCGATATTCAGGATTGAATAACGTAGGTGCTCGGGCAATGAAAGCCCTAACTCGATCATCTCGGTGAGAACGCCGGCGACGGTTTCAATCTCTCTTTTGGACAAGCGAGCGGCAGCAGGGAGCGCGGGCCCCCGCGATCCTTGGAGTGTCGCCACCGGCTTTTTGGTAACATCTACCATCACCGGAATATAGCTTTTCTAACGGCAATCGACAAATCTCGTTTCCCGTTGCTCTATGGACTGGGTCCACGACACTAGATGGTTCGGGCCATACCTAGCTAAGCCGCGTGGCTGGTCGTTTGTTCGGTCAGCACGGCGTAGAGCGCATCCTGCGTCTCGGCACCGCGCAGTTTCTCGCAGACGGCGCGGTCGCGCAGCAAGCGGGAGACGCGAGCCAAGGCCTTCAGATGGTCGGCACCGGCGGCTTCGGGTGCGAGCAGCAGGAAGACCAGATCGACCGGCTGATCGTCGATCGCCTCG
>CAIZEE010000615.1 GCA_903931835.1 uncultured Elstera sp. | reverse complement strand
GCCAAGAACGAAGGACTAGTTCGGCAGCATGACCTTGTCGATCACGTGGATCACGCCGTTCGACTGGGTGACGTCATAGGTCGAGATATCAGCGACGTCGCCCTTCTCGTCCTTGATCACGATATTGGTCGGGCCGTTCATCATCGCGGTCAGCATACCGCCGCTGACAGTCTTCAGCTCTGCCGTACCGTTGTGATCCATGATCAACTTCTTCAGCGCGGCGCTGTCGTATTTGCCGGCGACGACATGATAGGTCAGGATTTTCGTCAGCGTCGCCTTGTTCTCGGGCTTCAGCAGCGAATCAACGGTGCCGGTGGGCAACGCTGTAAACGCCTCATTGGTCGGCGCAAAAACGGTGAACGGGCCTGCGGATTTCAGCGTGTCGACCAAGGAGGCGGCCTTGACGGCGGCGACCAGGGTCGTGTGATCAGCCGAGTTGACCGCGTTATCGACGATATCCTTGGTCGCGAACATGGCGCTGCCGCCGACCATTGGGTCGCTGACGGCGATGGCGAAGGCGGTGCCGGAGGCAATGCCAAGAACGGTAAGCGACACGGCGGCAATGGCGATTTTATTCATGATGGACGACTCCTGTAGCGGTTGCGGGATAAGGCGCTGCATCTGGCGCCTCATCTCTCGCAGCCTCTACGGGCCGGGCGTGGCGATCGGATGCAGGGTTTCGACGCGGGCACGAAGAAAATTTTATCGTGCATCCGAATCAACCGCGTTTCAGTAATCTCGAATGGCTCGGGTTTGCAGGATGGCTGCGCAATGTGTTACCAGACGTCCCTACTCATCGACGGACGAGTGTCGGTGCAGCGCGCGAATACGGTCGCAGGAACGGCATCGAGGCTGGGGATGGGATCGGATCAAACGTTGCACCAGCTGCTGGGCGAGATCGCGACCGGCGACCGGGCCGCGTTCCGTCGGCTTTACGACCTCGAGGCGAGCCGGCTCTATGGCATTGCGCTGCGGATCGTCCGAACCCCCGCACTCGCCGCCGATGTGCTGCAGGAGGCTTTTCTGCAGATCTGGCAGAACGCCGGGCGCTATGAGCCTTCGCGCGGCACTGTTGAGGGCTGGTTGATCGGTATCGTCCGCTTTCGCGCCATCGACGCCCTACGCCGCAGCACGCGCGAGATCGCAACGGATGACCCTGCTCTTGGCGATTCACCCCATCTTGATCCGGACCAGATTCTGGAGGCGCTGAACTTCGACGCCGATGCGCGCTCGCTGCAACGCTGTCTTGGCGAACTCGACAATGAGAGCCGACACTGCATCCTGCTCGCCTATGTCGAGGGCTATTCGCAAACAGAAATCGCAAAGCGCGTCGGCGCCCCGCTCGGTACGATAAAAAGCTGGGCGCGGCGCGGGCTGATCGCGCTCAGGGGGTGCCTGGAACAATGATCCCCAACGATCTCGATGAGTTGGACGTGCTCGCCGGGCTGTTTGTGCTCGGCACATTAGAGCCCGAGATGGCTGCGGAAATTACCGCCGCTTTGGCGGAGAATGACGATCTGCGTCGAGCGATCGGCCGGTGGCAACAGCGTCTGGCGCCGCTCGACCGGCTGGTGCCCAAAGCGGAGCCGCCTGCCGAACTATGGCAAGCGATCGAGGCCCAGCTGCCTCAAGCGTCGGCTCCCGTCATCCAACTCCAACGCCGGTTACGCGGCTGGCGCTTTACGGCAATCGGCGCCGCGGCACTCGCGGCCACGCTCGCGCTCTTTATCACGCTCCGCCCTCCCCCAACGCCTGACTATCTGGCGGTACTGACGCCGCTCACCGGCGACGCTTCGTTGCATTTCGTCGCGGAGGCCAATCGCTCTGGCCAATTGACCGTATTGGCGGTTGGCAAGCCCGCGATCGCCACCGACCGGTCGCTCGAGCTTTGGTCGATCGCCGGCAACCAGCCTGCGCGCTCGCTCGGCGTTATCCCGCGCGCCGGGCATTATATGGGGCAACTTCCCGCTAATCCGCGCGATGGCCTGACGATCGCGATCAGCCTTGAGCCGCTGGGCGGGTCGCCGACTGGACAGGCGACCGGTCCGGTGCTGTTTGCGGGAAAACTCGTCGCAAGCAACTAGTGATTTACTCCCTCACCACGATGCCCATCGTCGGCGGGTGCAAGGGCACATTCATTTATAAAGCATTTTTTGATCGCGCGGGAATGTTCGGAAGGGGTCAATAGCGGACCCCTCCCCTAGCAACCTTACGCCGCCGCAGGCGCGTCGCCCAGCGCTTCGACCGATTCGAGGGTCACCGCCATCGCCTGAATAACCGCAGCGATTCGGACGATGTTCTGCACGATCTCCTTGGTCGCGCCGTTCTTCAGCACTTCATGCTCGTGGCTCTCAATGCACATGCCGCAGGCATTGATCGCCGAGACGGCCAAGCACCACAGCTCGAAATCGAGCTTGTCGACGCCGTGGCTGGCAAGGCCGTTCATGCGCAGCCGCGCCGGCATCGTGCCGTAATCGGGCTGGCCGCTCAGATGCACGAAGCGGTAATAGACATTGTTCATCGCCATGATCGAGGCGGCGGTCTTGGACGCGGCGATCGCCTGCGGCGTCAATCCGGCCTCGGCAGCGGCTGCGGCGATGGTTTGCAGAAGCTTCGGGTTCCGCGCGGCGATCGCGGAAGCCAAGGCCGTGCCCCAGATCTGCTGGACGGTCAAGCCGGGCGTGGTCAGCACATTGCCGATATTGAGCTTAACGTCCTTGGCGTAGTCGGGGATCAGGGCCTTCAATGCGTCGAGCGACATGGGTCGGGTTTCCTTTTGTGAGACTTGCCCGCCCCGGCTGATACCGGGGCGGGTTTCTCCGTTATTTAGGCGGCCAGAGTATCCTGGCCCTTGGTCCAGTTACAGGGGCACAATTCGTCGGTCTGCAAGGCGTCGAGCGTACGTAGAACCTCATCCGGATTGCGGCCGACCGACAGATCGTTCACGGCGGCATAGCGGATCACGTCATCGGGATCGACGATGAAGGTGGCGCGCAGTGCGACCCCTTCGGTCTTGTCGAGAATGCCAAGCTCGGTCGACAATTCGCGCTTGATATCGGCCAGCCAGGGGAAGGTCAGCGACGTCAGATCGGCATGGTGCTTGCGCCATGCCGCATGGACGAACTCGCTATCGGTCGAACCGCCGATCAGCACGGCGTCGCGATCCTTGAACTCGCCATCGAGCTTGCCGAAGCCGACGATCTCGGTCGGGCAAACAAAAGTGAAGTCCTTCGGCCAGAAAAACACGACCTTCCACTTGCCCTTGTAGCTATCATTGGTGACAGCGTGGAAACCGGACTCGATATTGGACGAGGTCACGGCGGTCAGGCTGAATTGGGGGAATTTATCGCCGACTGTCAGCATATTAAGTAGACTCCTGGATGAGGATTGAACTGGCCAGCTTAGAAGTGTTCTAAACTGTCGGGAGGAATGTTGCACCGCGCAATGGATGCGTCAAGGGGTGCGACCGGGTAATTTTGACGCATAAGTCATTGTGATGATGGGATGGAGGATTGATTGCGGAGTTTGGTCAGAAGCGTGAAGGCAGTCTCGGTCATGGTATGCTTGTGCGTAGCGGGAGCGACCTATGCAGCCGACCCGGCGCCATCGTTCTCGGAAATGCCTGAGAGCTTCACCCCCCGCACCGAGACCTTCGACTATGTCCGCCGCGACGTGATGATCCCGATGCGCGACGGCGTGAAACTGAAGACCGTTATCCTGATCCCCAAGGGTGCGACCCGCGCACCGATCCTGCTGTCGCGCACGCCTTATGGCGCCGTGTCGCGCTATGCCGGCCGTCCGAGCAAGTATCTGGCGCAGGTGCTGGGCGAGTCCGATGTAGCGGAAGAAGCGGTCTTGAGCGGCGGCTATATCCGCGTCGTCCAGGATATTCGCGGCAAGCACGGGTCGGAGGGCGATTACGTCATGACCCGGCCGCTGGTAGGGCCGCTCAACCCGACCAACGTCGATCACACGACCGACACCTATGACACGATCGACTGGCTGGTGAAGAACATTCCCGAGACCAACGGCAAGGTTGGCATTTACGGGATTTCTTATGATGGGTTCACCGCGTTGATGGCGGTGATCCATCCGCATCCCGCCCTCAAGATCAGCATTCCGATCAATTCCATGGTCGATGGCTGGCGCGGCGATGACTGGTTTCATAATGGCGCGTTCCGCCAATCCTCGCTGAATTATGCCTATGCCCAGGAGGCGTCGCGCGACAGTTCGCATGACTGGTGGTCGGATGATTACGACGAATACGCGACCTGGCTGAAGGCAGGCTCGGCGGGCGATATGGCGAAACTGCATGGGCTGGAGACGATCGGCTTTGCCCAGAAACTGATGAACCACCCGGCTTATGACAGTTTCTGGCAGCAACAGGCGATGGACGAGATTCTGGCGAAGGAACCGATGCAGGTGCCGATGATGATTGTGCACTCGCTCTGGGACCAGGAAGACATCTATGGCGGCATTGCCGTCTATAAGAAGCTGAAACCCCGCGACACCGATAACTCAAAGATCTTCCTCGTGCTTGGCCCGTGGTACCACCATCAGCAGCGGCTCGACGGCAGCGCCATTGGGCAGGTCAAATTCGGCGCCGACGAGGCGCAGTATTTTCGGCGCAACATCCTCAGGCCCGTGCTCGACCATTTCCTGAAAGACGAGGCGCCCCCGCTGACTATCGCACCGGTGACCGCCTTTGAGACCGGCACCAACACCTGGCATGATCTGCCGAGTTGGCCGCAGGGTTCATCCAAGACGCTGTATCTGCAGGCGGGCGGCAAGCTTGGCTTCCATGAGCCAGTGGCGAGCGACCCAGGCTATGAGGAATATGTCTCCGATCCGGCCAAGCCGATCCCCTTCCTGCCCCGCCCGATTCATCTCGAGGGCAATGACCGCTGGCAGAGCTGGCTGGTCAGCGATCAGCGCGATGTGTCGACCCGCACCGACGTGCTGACCTTCGCCTCCGACGTGCTGACGCAGCCGCTCAAGATCAGCGGCGAGCCGATCGCCAATCTGATCGCGTCGACGACCGGCACGGATGGCGATTTCGTCGTGAAGCTGATCGACGTCTATCCCGACGAAGACGGGCGTCAGCCGATCATGGGCGGCTATGAGCTGATGGTGTCAGCCGATATATTGCGCGGTCGCTACCGCAATGATTTTGCCAAGCCGACCGCCATTCCGGCGGGCGAAAAGCAGCGCTATCGCTTCGCGCTGCCGACCGCCAATCACGTCTTCCTGCCCGGTCACCGGCTGATGGTGCAGATCCAGTCGAGCTGGTTCCCGCTCTATGACCGCAACCCCCAGAGCTTCGTCGAGAACATCTTCTTCGCCAAGCCGACGGATTATCACAAGGCGACCATCCGGGTTTTTGATTCGCCCAAGAACGCGAGCTTTGTCGAATTGCCGGTAGTGGGGTCCATCGCACAGTGAAAACAAGGCCGGGAGGGGCAGAGACCGGCCCCTTCCCGCCTTGTCAGTCCTCAAGATTTCGCGTTAAGGTCGAATTCGAAACTCAAGGCATGGGCCGCATTTATGGACGATGACAAATCCGCCTTGCTGCGCTCGCTTGAGATCAGCCGGGTTGCGAAAATTGAGGGACAGGGCTCAGTCGCGCAGCGGTCGCGCGGCGGCGCCAAATGGGTTTTTGTTGCGGGCCTAGTCGTCGTTGCGGCCGGCGGATGGTATGCTTGGCAGCGTTCGGAGACGGGTGTTGCCCAGACACCGGCGCCAGCACCCAAAGCCATAGCCCAGGTAGCACCGGCCGCCCCGATCGTGACGGCACAAAGCGACCTCGTCGCATCGGGCTATGTCGTCGCCCGGCGCAAGGCAACGGTCGCGGCGGAAATCACCGGCAAGGTCACCGATGTCTTCGTCGAAGAAGGCATGGTGGTAACCGAGGGCCAGGAACTGGCCCGGCTCGATACGATATTGCCGGAGGCCGATCTGGCGTCGGCCAAGGCGCGCGTGGTATCGGCGGAGGCGAATGTCGAAAGCGGCCTCGCGGATCTGAAAGACGCCGAACGCATCCTTGAGCGCACGCGCAATCTGCAGGCAAAGGATTATGCCACGCAAGCTGACCTGACCAAGAATCAGGCTCGCGCCGATGTTCTGCGTGCCCAATGGCACAAGGCGCAGGCCGATCTGGCGACGGCAAAGGTCGATGTCATGCGTGACAACGAAACGCTCGACAAGCATCACATCAAGGCGCCCTTCGCGGGCGTCGTGGTCGATAAGAACGCCCAGCCTGGTGAGATGATCTCCCCCCTATCCGCCGGCGGCGGGTTCACGCGTACCGGTGTGTGCACCATCGTCGATATGGACAGTCTGGAGATCGAGGTCGATGTGAATGAGGCGTTCATCCACAAGGTGGCGGCACAGCAAAAGGTCAATGCCGTGCTCGACGCCTATCCGGATTGGACCATCCCGGCCTCCGTCATCGCGATCGTGCCGACGGCAAACCGCGACAAGGCCACGATCAAAGTGCGTATCGCCCTCCTGCAAAAGGACCCGCGTATCCTGCCCGATATGGCGGTAAAAGTGACTTTTCTTGCCCCGCCGGCTGATGGCTCGAAAATGGGAGCCGCGACAGTTAAGGAACATGGCTGATGGCGTTGATTAACCTCTCCCAAGTCTCCAAGCGCTTCATCAAGGGCAAGGAGACGATCACGATTTTCGATCATCTGGATTTCGCGGTGCCCGAGGGCGATTTCGTGGCGCTGATGGGGCCGTCGGGATCGGGCAAGACGACGCTTCTCAACCTGCTCGGCGCGATCGACCGGCCGACCTCGGGCGAAATCAGCTTTGATGGGCAGCGCATTGATAATCTGGGCGACGGGCAATTGGCGCATTGGCGCTCGACCCATGTCGGCTTCATCTTCCAGTTTTATAATCTGATGCCGATGCTGACAGCCGCCCAGAATGTCGAGCTGCCCTTACTGCTGACCAAACTCAACCGCGCCCGCCGCCGCCAGAATGTCGACGCGGCGCTAAAAGTGGTGGAGCTGCCCGATCGCAGCAGCCATTACCCGCGTGAGATGTCGGGCGGCCAGCAGCAGCGCGTCGCCATCGCGCGCGCCATCGTGTCCGATCCCCAACTCCTGCTATGCGATGAACCGACCGGCGATCTGGACCGCACCACCGCGAACGAAATCTTGAGCATGCTGCAATTGCTCAACAAGGACTTGGGCAAGACCATCGTCATGGTGACCCATGATCCGGAGGCGGCGAAATTCGCCACGCGGACGCTGCATCTGGATAAGGGCAAGTTCGTCGATAGGGATCTCGCGGCATGAACGATTTCACGCTGGTCCGAAAAAACCTGCTGCGGCGGAAACTCCGCGCCTTCCTGATGATCTTCGCGATCTTCATCGCGTTCCTGATCTATGGCGTGCTGGGTGCCGTTCAGCACGCCTTTACCGGCGACAACACCACAGTCGCCGATAACCGGCTGGTTACGGTGGACAAGATCAGCTTCACCCAGACCCTGCCGGTCTCCTATGTGGAGCGTATTCGTGCCGTACCGGGCGTCGACAAGGTCAGCTACGCCAATTGGTTCGGCGGCTATTACCAGGAGACGAAGAACCAGATCTTCACTTTCGCGGTCGAGCCGCAAAGCTGGCTCGACACCCATCCCGAATTCGTCATGAGCGACGAGGAACGCAAGGCGTTCGTGACCAACCGAACAGGGATATTGGTCGGCAAGAAAACGGCCGACAAATATGGCTGGAAACTGGGCGATCAGGTGCCGCTGTCGAGCAATATCTTCACGAACAAGAATACCGGCGGCCATGTCTGGGACATGACGGTCGTCGCCATTTACACCGGCAATGATGAGAACGTCGACACGACGCGCCTCATGTTCAATCACGCATATTACGACGAAAGCGTCACCTTTGGCCGCGACACGGTGGGCTTCATCGTACTGAACACGGTCGACGCCAATCAGAACGACCAGGTGATCAAAGCGATCGATGCGATGTTCGCCAATACTGAATTCGAGACGACGACCGATACGGCCAAGGCCTTCAACAAGGCCTTTGCCGCTCAGTTCGGCAATATCGCGCTGATCGTCACGCTGGTGGTGGGTGCGGCCTTCGCGACCATCCTGATGATCGTCGGCAACACTATGGTGATGGCGATCCGTGAGCGGACGCGTGAGATCGGCGTGCTGAAGAGCCTTGGGTTCCCGTCGCCGCGCATCCTGCGCATGGTGCTGGGTGAATCAATATTACTGGCCTTTATCGGCGGCATTCTCGGCATCGCCGGTGCCGCCTTCGTCATCAGGGTCGTCGGCAAGGTCGGCGGCGATTTCTTCCGTGATCTGCACTTGTCGACCGATATTCTGGCGACCTCGGCCGTTTTGATGGTGGCACTCGGATTGATCACAGGATTGATCCCAGCCTTGAACGCGATGCGGCTTACCATCGTGACAGCCTTGGGGCGGACCTGAATCCATGTCGCTGTTCAACCAGACTGTCGCCGTCACCGTTATCAACCTGAAAAGCATCCGCCAGCGCATGGCGATGTCGCTGTCGACCGTGGTCGCAATCGCGCTGGTGGTGGCCGTCCTGCTTGCCTTCCTCGCCATGGCGAACGGCTTCAAGGCGACCATTCAGGGGGCAGGATCGCCCGATATCGCGATCATCCTGCGCCCTGGGTCGGACGCGGAGCTCAACAGCACCATCTCACGCGACCAGATCCGCTTGATCGACGAGGCCCCTGGCATCGCCCATGACGGCCGGAACCCACTGGTATCGGGCGAGCTCTACATGGTCGTCGACGGCATCAAACGTTCGGGCGGCGCCAAGTCCAATCTGCCGCTACGCGGCATCGGCTCCCAAGGCATGGCGGTGCGCCACGGCATTCGCATCATCGAGGGGCGTACCTTCAATCCCGGCAGTAACGAGCTTATCGTCGGCAAGGCAATGACCAAGGAGTTCGCCGGATTCGATCTTGGCCAAACCGTCCGCCTGAGCACCAGCACCTGGACCGTGGTCGGCATTTTCGATGCCGGCGGATCGGTCTTCGAGTCTGAAATCTGGGCCGATGCGTCGACCGTGCAGACCCTGTTCAAGCGCGAGAATTACTTCCAGACGGTCCGCGCCCGGCTGAACGACCCAAGCGATCTGGACGCGCTGGTCACCTACGTGACCGACGATCCCAGGCTGAAACTGGAGGCAATGTCCGAATCGGCCTATTTCGCCAAGCAATCCTCGCAGACCTCCGATCTGATCCTGTATTTGGGCTGGCCGCTTGCCATCGCCATGGCGTTCGGCGCCTTGGCCGGCGCGCTCAATACCATGTACAGCTCGGTCCAGGCGAGGTCGCGTGATATCGCGACGTTGCGCGCGATCGGATTTGGCGGGTTTCCAACCTTTGTCGGCACGCTGGTTGAGGCGATGGCGCTGGCCGCGATAGGCGGACTGGTGGGTGCTGCCTTCGCCTATGTGTTCTTTGACGGGCTGACCGCATCGACCATTGGCGGCAATTTTACGCAAGTCGTGTTCAGTTTCAAACTGACGCCACAATTGATCGGCAATGGTGTGGTGCTGGCTCTGGTCGTCGGTCTCATCGGTGGCCTGTTTCCAGCCATCCGCGCCGCCCGCCTGCCGATTGTCGAAGGCCTGCAGGGCTAGACTATAAATCGAATTTTTGGGGGAAAATTCCTTGCTCGATCGTCGTGACCTGCTGCTTCGGGCGGCCACCATCACTGCCGCCCTGCCCGTCCTTGGCCTGTTCAGTGTGGGTGAGGCCGATGCCGCCTCCAACCCGCAGGAAGTGGCGAAGCTCAACGCGCTGTTCGACACATTCGTCGATTTCAATTTGAAGCGAAACCCGGAGACCGCGACCGGGCTTGGCATCGATAACGGCAAGCTAGCCCCCCTCAAATCGCGGCTGACGGATTATTCGCTGGCCGCGACCGAGAAGGAGCGGCGCGACTGCAAGCGCATGATTGCTGAGTTGAAGAAGATCGACCGCAAGAAGCTGGCCGGCATCGACGCCGCCAATTACGACACGGTGATGTTCGTGCTGGAGGTTGAGGACGAGGCGAATTCGGCCTTCGATTACGGCGGCGGCGGATCGAACTCACCCTATATCCTCAGCCAGCTGACCGGCACCTATCAGTTCATGCCGGACTTCCTGGACACGCAGCATTCGATCGAAACCAAAGCCGATGCCGACGCCTATCTCGCGCGAATGACGGCGCTGGCGACCGCGATGGACCAGGAGCTGGAACAGGCGAAGCATGATGTCGCCCGCGGTGTCACACCGCCCGATTTCGTGATCGATAAAGCGCTGACGCTGATGCAAACCTTCCTCGACACGCCGGTCAGCGACGCGACGCTGGTCGCCTCGATAACCCGCCGCGCCAAGGAAAAGGGCCTGCCCGGCTCCTATGCCGACAAGGCGGCGACGATCTATTCATCCAAGATCATCCCGGCCCTGGCGCGCCAGGCGGCGTTCCTCAAGGAAATCCGCAAGACCGCCGTGCATGATGCGGGTGTCGGCAGACTGCCCAAGGGGGCGGATTTCTACCGCATCGCCTTGAAGCAATACACGACCTCAGACATGGCGCCGGCCGAGATCCACGAGACGGGCCTCAAGCTCGTCACGTCACTGTCCGAGGAGATCGATGCACTGCTGAAGTCCCAGGGCATCGTGGACGGCACGGTCGGCCAGCGACTGACGGCCCTTACCGCCGATCCGAAATATATCTATGCCAATACCGATGAGGCCAAAGACGCGCTGATCGCCGACCTCAACGCCAAAGTCGTGGTCGTACAGGCAAAGCTGCCGGAATATTTCGGCACGCTGCCGAAGACCGGAGTTGAGATCCGCCGCGTACCACAAGCGACGGAGGCGGGAGCGCCGGGCGGATACTATCAGCCGGGCACGCTCGACGGGTCGCGCAAGGGCATTTATTACATCAATCTACGCGATACGGCGGAATGGCCCAAATGGGGCTTGCCGACGCTGACCTTTCACGAATCCATCCCCGGCCACCATCTGCAGGGCAGCCTGTCGAACGAGACCAAGGGTTTGCCGCTGATCCGTAAGATGATCTGGTTCTCCGGCTACGGCGAAGGCTGGGCGCTCTATGCCGAACAGCTCGCCGTCGAGATGGGCATGTATCAGGGCGACGTGCTGGGCCATGTCGGGCAGTTGCAGGGCGCCTTGTTCCGCGCTGTCCGTCTGGTCGTCGATACCGGCATGCATGCGATGGGCTGGAGCCGCGAGAAGGCGATCGCCTATTACGTCGACACGCTGGGCGCCAAAGAGACTGCCGCCGTCACCGAGATCGAGCGGTATTGCGTCTGGCCGGGTCAGGCTTGCAGCTACATGCTGGGCAAGATCACTTGGCTGAACCTGCGCGATCAGGCTCGCGTGGCTCTCGGCGACAAGTTTGATATCCGCAAATTCCACGATGCCGGGTTGTTGAGTGGCGCCTTGCCCTTGACCGTGCTGGGATCGGTAATCGGCGACTACATCACCCAAGCAAAGGCTTAAAGGCCCATGTTCAATCGCCGTGACCTGCTGCTCCGCGCCGCCACGATTTCGGCGGCCCTGCCCATCTTCAGCCTGGTCGGCCCGCGCGAGGCGGATGCCGCCTCAAACCCGCAGGAAGTGGCGAAGCTCAACGCGCTGTTCGACAAATTCGTCGACGACACGATGAAGCGCAATCCGGAAACCGCAACCGGGCTTGGCCTCGATACCGGCAAGCTCGCCGGCCTCAAAGCGCATCTGTCGGATTATTCCTTGGCCGCGACGGAGAAGGAGCGGCGCGACTGTAAGCAGCGTCTGGCCGAGATGAAGGCGATCGACCGCAAGAAATTATCGGGCATCGACGCCGCCAATTACGACACGGTGTGGTTCGTCAACGAGGTGGAGGACGAAGCGAATTCCGCCTTCGATTACGGCGGCGGCGGGGCGAATTCGCCCTATGTCGTCAGCCAATTGACCGGCACCTACCAGTTCATGCCGGACTTCATGGACACCCAGCACTCCATCGAAACCAAGGCCGACGCGGATGCCTATCTGTCGCGCATGACCGAGCTTGCGACCGCGATGGATCAGGAGCTGGAGCAGATGCGCCATGATGTCGCCAAGGGTGTGACGCCGCCCGATTTCGTTATCGATAAAGCGCTCGTGCTGATGCAAACCTTCCTCGACACGCCGGTCAATGAGGCGACGCTGGTCGCCTCGATCACCCGCCGCGCGAAGGAAAAAGGCTTGCCTTCCTCCTATGCCGATAAGGCGGCGACGATCTACTCATCCAAGATCGTCCCGGCCCTCGCCCGCCAAGCGGCCTATTTCAAGGAATTGCGCAAAACTGCGGTGCATGATGCCGGAGTCGCCCGGCTGCCAAAGGGCGCCGAGTTCTACCGCATCGCCTTGAAGCAATACACGACCTCGACCATGCAGCCGGACGAGATTCACCAGACCGGTTTGAAACTGGTCGAGCAGCTTACGGCGGAAATCGACACCCTGCTGAAGTCGCAAGGTATTGCTGAGGGCACGGTCGGCCAGCGCCTGTCGAAACTGACCACCGATCCGCGCTATCTCTACGCCAATACCGATGACGCCAAGGAGGCGCTGATCGCCGATCTGAATGCCAAGGTCGCCGTGGTGCAGGCAAAATTACCGGAGTTTTTCGGTACGCTGCCCAAGGCCAAGGTCGAAATCCGCCGCGTGCCGAAAGCAACGGAGGCGGGTGCGCCAGGCGGCTATTACCAGGGCGGATCGCTCGATGGGACAAGACCAGGCATCTACTACATCAATCTGCGCGATACGGCGGAAGTACCGAAATGGGCGCTGCCGACCCTGACCTTCCATGAGTCGATTCCGGGCCATCATTTGCAGATCACGCTGTCAAATGAGGCCAAGGGCCTGCCGCTGATCCGCAAGATGATCGGGTTTTCGGGATATTCTGAGGGCTGGGCGCTCTATGCCGAACAGTTTGCCGTCGAGATCGGCATGTATCGCGACGATGTGCTGGGGCATGTCGGCCAGTTGCAGGGCGCCCTATTCCGCGCGGTCCGCCTGGTTGTCGATACCGGCATGCATGCGATGGGCTGGAGCCGCGAGAAGGCGATCGCCTATTACGTCGACACGCTGGGCGAGAAGGAAAGTGCTGCCGTCACCGAGATTGAGCGGTATTGCGTGTGGCCGGGGCAGGCCTGCAGCTACATGCTGGGCAAGATCACCTGGCTGAAATTGCGCGCCAGCGCCCGCCTCGCGTTGGGCGAAAAATTCGACATCCGCAAATTCCACGATGCCGGGCTGCTCAGCGGCGGGCTGCCGCTGGCGGTGTTGGAGACGGTGATCGGAGACTACGTAACCGCAACGAAGGCTTGAAGCCATGCTTGATCGTCGTGACCTGCTGTTGAGTGTTGCCGCCACTGCGATCGCAGCACCCACAATCGGCCTGTTTGGCGCCTCCCCCGCCCGCGCATCGGATGCCGATGAGGTGGCGAAGCTCAACGCCCTGTTCGACACCTTCGCGGCGGAGTTCATGCAACGCACGCCCGAACGCGCCACAAGGCTCGGCCTTGATAAGGGCGATTTGGCGCCGTTGAAATCGAAACTCGCCGACCGGTCGCTGGCCGCCGTGGAGAAGGACCGCCAGGACACGAAGCGCCGGCTGGCCCAGCTCAAAACGATCGACCGCAAGAAGCTGACCGGTATCGATGCCGCCAATTACGACACGGTGCTGTTCGTGCTGGAGGTCGAGACCGAGGCGAACGCCACCTTCGAGTATGGCGGAGGCGGCGCCAGATCGCCTTACGTGCTCAGTCAACTTGGCGGCGTCTATCAATCCGTGCCGGATTTTCTCGACACCCAGCACCGGATCGACACGGACGCTGATGCTGAGGCCTATCTCGCGCGAATGACCGACTTCGCGACCGTGATGGATCAGGAGTTGGAACAGGTTCGCCATGATGTCGCGAAGGGCGTGATCCCGCCCGATTTCATCCTCGACAAGGCCCTGATCCAGATGCAGGTCTTCCTCGACACCCCGGCCGACCAGGCGACGCTGGTAACCTCGCTGACACGCCGCGCCAAGGAAAAGAACCTGACAGCACCTTACGGCGATCAGGCGGCATCGATCTACACCGACAAGATCATCCCGGCCTTGGCGCGTCAGGCGGCCTATCTGAAGGAATTGCGTCCGAAGGCGGTGCATGATGCGGGCGTCGCCCGGCTGCCCAAGGGTTCCGATTTCTATCGCATCGGGCTGAAGCAATACACGACCTCGGCCATGCTGCCGGCGGAGATCCATAAGACCGGTCTGGAGCTGGTCACATCGCTCTCCTCCGAGATCGACGCGCTGTTGAAATCGCAGGGCATATCGCAGGGCACGGTCGGCAAGCGCCTGGCGGAGATCGCGGCCGATCCGAAATATCTTTACGACAATACCGATCAGGCGAAGGAGGTCCTGCTCGCCGACCTCAACGCCAAGGTCGCGATCATGCAGGAACGGCTGCCCGAGTATTTCGGCGCCTTGCCCAAGGCCAAGGTCGAAATCCGCCGTGTTCCAAAGGCGATCGAGGCCGGCGCCCCCGGCGGCTACTACAATTCAGGCTCGCTCGACGGAACCCGGGCCGGCGCCTACTACATCAATCTGCGCGACACGGCGGAATGGCCGAAATGGGGCCTGTCGACCCTGACCTATCACGAAGCGATCCCGGGCCATCATCTGCAGATCACCCTGTCAAATGAGGCCAAGGGCCTGCCGCTGATCCGCAAGATGATGGGCTTCTCAGGCTACGCTGAGGGCTGGGCGCTCTATACCGAACAGCTCGCCGTCGAGATGGGAATGTATAAGGACGACGTGCTGGGTCATGTCGGCCAATTGCACGCCGCCCTGTTCCGCGCCGTGCGCCTGGTCGTCGATACCGGCCTGCATTCGATGGGCTGGAGCCGCGAAAAAGCCGTCGCCTATTACGTCGACAAATTGGGCGACAAGGAAACGGCCGCGATCACAGAGGTCGAACGCTACTGCGTGTGGCCGGGTCAGGCATGTTCGTACATGCTGGGCAAGATCACCTGGCTGAAGGCGCGGGCCAGCGCGAAAAAGGCGCTCGGCCCGAAATTCGACATCCATAAATTCCACGATGCCGGGCTGCTCAGCGGATCATTGCCGCTGACCGTGCTGGAACGGGTG
>CAIZEE010000614.1 GCA_903931835.1 uncultured Elstera sp. | reverse complement strand
TGCCAGTTTACTTATTACATCGCCCCGTATCGGCCGTGCCCTGCGGTCTGAGTCCGGGTTTGCGGCGGTCGATCGCACAATAAAGCTGATGTTCGACGGCCGCGATCCAATCGGCCGAGCCAAACTGGTCGCCCGATCGTTTCGGCCTGGCGTAAGGCCTCGACATTCGCCACCTCATCGAACGGTTCGTCCAGGAACGCTACGGGGAGTTCCCGTGACGCCATAATCAATTGATCCGCCGCCCAGCACTGCGCCGGAAAGCTTCGACCGCACGTCGACTACGACTTATCTGGACGGCAGCACGGAGGTGCTGGGCTATAATCATGGCGGTCACGCATATTGCGCGATGCCGTTGCCAAACGACCAGTCATCCTTCTCCACCCCGATCAGACTGATGAAGACATCCTCCGGCCTGATGCCGGGATCAGCCTTCAATCGCTCCACGAGGGCGGCAAAGAAGGTCTTTTTCTGATCGGTGGTGCGCGTGTTCCGGGCGGTAATCTGGATGATCACGGCATCGGCGCTGCGCTGAATATCCATGTAATCCGGCGACACGTCGAAATCGTCCTCGTCATGCTCGGACACGAGGATGAAGCGATCGCGTTCGGGCACGCCGAAGCTTTCGACCATGGCGAGATAAACGCCGTCGCGAATGGCTTTGCGATAGGCGGCGGGCTTACCCCGGCGGAGCGCGATACGAACTAACGGCATGACAACCTCCTGATTGGCGTAATCGATAGAAGGAAGATAGACCCATCTTATCAATACCGAAATCCCATGATATGATATTTCAGTAATTGAAAAACGGAATGATCCGATGAAAGCGTTGGACATCGACGCGGTGCAGGCCTTCGTTCTGGTCGCCGAGTTGAACAGCTTCACCCGCGCGGCGGAGGCGATGGCGACGACGCAATCGGCGGTCAGCCTGAAGATCAAATGGCTGGAGGCGCGCCTCGAACGCATATTGTTTGAGCGCACGCCGCGCCTGGTTCGCCTGTCGATGGCCGGCAAGGCGTTTCTGGAGCCGGCGCGCAGCCTGTTGGCGGCGCATGAGACGGCCATTTCGTCCTTCGCCAGCGAACGTCAGCGCCTGGTGGTCGGCATGAGCGGCCATATCGTCGGCAGCGATCTGCCGTTGTGGATCGCCAACATCAAACGCACAGCACCGCTTCTGGTGGTGGAGTTGCGCGTCTCCCTATCGCGCGAAATCCTTGATGCGTTCGACCACGGCGAATTGGATGCCGCCATCGTGTTGCGGCATGATCACGCGCGGCTGGACGGCGACATGGTGCTGAGCGAACGCTTCGGCTGGATGGCGGCACCGCAATTTGTCAGCGATCCGTCAGCGCCGATACCGCTCGCCATGCAGATCGCCCCCTGCAGCATCCGGGACATGGCCGTAGCAGCGCTGGACCGTGCCGGCATCGCCTGGAGTGAAAGCTTCGTCGGCAATGGGGTGGCGACGCTCGGCAGCGTCATCGCCGCCGGGCTTGCTGTGGCACCCTTGGCGCATCGCGTGGCGCCACCGGGCACGATCGATATCGGCCCGCGCCTCGGCCTGCCGGAGCTAGGCTCCCTCGACATCGTCGTGCATTCGAAGATCGCCGATCCGGTGGCGCGCGCGGCACTCCGGACGTTGATCGCAGCAATGCGGGCGACCGCTTCTTGAGATTGACAGGGCTGGCGGCCCGTCGCCATGGTCGCCCATGCAGCTTCTAGCCCTCGCCGCCTTCGCCGCGATCCTGCTTGCGCTCGACGAGCCGGCATTTCCGCTGCGCCTCGCCAAGGCTGCATGCCTGTGGACACTCATTCTCGTCGGCATCGTTGGAGCGTTGAGCCCGTTCGGCAGCCTGGACGAAGGCCCGTTGCGCCTGGCATGGGGTGTGGCGCTCATCGGCAGCGCTGCAGCGGCCTGGGCAAGACGGGGCGGGCTCGTGCTAGATCAGCTCTGGTGGCACGAGGCAAAGCCGTTCCTTGCCCCGCTCGCGATCGTGATCCTGCCGACCCTGCTGATCGCCCTCATCACCCTGCCCAATACTTGGGATGCGCTGTCCTATCACATCGCCCGGGTCGATCACTGGCAGCAGAACCATACGGTCGCGTTTTTCCCGACGCTGATATCGCGGCAGAATGAAAGCCAGCCGCTGGCGGAATACGTCATTCTGACCTTCCAAATCCTGGGCCAGAACGAATTGCTGTCGAACGCCGTGCAATGGGCGTTCATGACGATGAGCCTGGTCCTGGTCTATGGCATCGCCCGCGCCCTGCAATTGACCAGAGCCGCGGCCCATATTGCGGTTGTGTTCGCAGCGACAATCCCGGTGATGGTGCTGGAGGCGTCGAGCACCCAGACCGACTGCGTCACCGCCTTCTGGGTTTTGGGCTTTGTTCTGATGGCGCTTAATTGGCGGTATCAGCAGCGCTCGACCGATCTCTTCTTTGCCTGTCTTGCCTTGGCATTCGCCGTCATGACGAAGGGCTCAACGCCGCTCTTTCTGGCACCCTTCGGATTGTTCCTCGCGTGGGATTTACGGAAGTCGGTCACTCCCACGACCGCCACAACCCTGGCCATGGGCTTCCTGCTGATCGTGGCGTTGAACCTGCCGCAGGCGATGCAGAATTATCGCGCCTATGGTACGCCGCTGGGTGGTCCGAACGCGCAACTTGTCGCGGTCGACCACGTTCGATTGAGCGCCATTCCGGCCACGATCATCAAGGATATCGCCGTTCAGCTGGCGGTCCCCGTCCAGGCCATCGATGACGAGATCTCAGCGCAAATCACCAGGCTCGGCAGCCTCATCGGCCTCGATCTGGCGGACCCAAGCGATAACTTCCTGAAAATGCCCTTTGCCCTGTCCTACCACATCGCACAGGAGGACACGCCGACCGGGCTGATCCAGATCGTCATCGGGATTGTCGCGGTCGGGTTTTGCTTGCTGCGACCGGGCCAGCTCTCCGGATTGCAGCAGCGCTATGTGTTTTGCGTCCTCGCCGGCTTCGTATTATTCGCCGCACTCATCCGCTGGCAGCCCTATATCGGGCGGTTGCTGCTGCCCTTCGACGTACTTCTGGTGCCGATTGTCGCACTGGTCGCCGAGCGTCTGTTTAATCGCCGCTTGATGATCATTGCCGCCGCCGCATTGATCCTGTCGGCCTTGCCCTTTGTCTTCCTGAACGCGACCAAGCCGCTGGTGCCGATCGCCGGTAAGAGCGCCATCTGGCAGCGCTCACGCTTCGCCACCGCTTTCGCCGATGCCGCAGAGTTCGAAGCGCCGATGGATGCGTTATTCGACTTCTTGGACCAACGCGGTGCGACCCAGATCGGCTATTTCCCCGGCATGGATATCGGCGACACCTGGCTTTTCCTGATCCGTCAGCGCCATCCCGACACAGCCTATCGCATTGAAAACATCAGTCCCGGCGATGATCTGGTCCCGAGCGCCTATCCGCTCGGCCCGTTCGCCCCTGAAATCATCGTTGTTCTCGGCGCGGCACC
>CAIZEE010000613.1 GCA_903931835.1 uncultured Elstera sp. | reverse complement strand
GGCAACCTGTTGCGGCGTCCCTACCAAGGCCGTCGTGTTGCCCCGCGCACCGGTTGCAGCCGCAATGGCGGTGTAGAGCCGCCCTTCAGGCCGGTCGCCCTTTGCCGCCGCTTCAAGCAAGCGTTGCGAACCGACATTGGCAGGCGCACCCTGCGCCGGGCCCAGCGCCGCCTGGCCGCGTATCCGCTTGGTCTCGGCCAGTATCGCCTCTGCGCGCGCCCAGGCTTCATCTTCAGTTTCTGCCAGGATCGGGCGGAAGGACAAGCTGAAGCGGATGTCTCGTGCCGCTTGCTCGCCACGGTGGCGCCGGGCCGATGCGCGGACGCGACCGATGATCTCACGCACCTGGGCATGGGTTTCGCCCCATAGCGCGTAGACATCGGCATGCTTGCCGGCAACTTCGATCGCCGCATCCGAGGCGCCGCCGAAATAGATCGGGATGCGCGGCGCCTGAACCGTGTGTACGTCCGGAGAGGCTCCGCTGAAACGATAATAGTCACCCTTATGATCGACCGGGCCATCGCCGGTCCATATCGATTTCAGGATGCCGACATACTCATCAGTGCGGGCGTAACGCTGGTCCTTATCCAGATAGTCGCCGTCGCGTTGCTGGTCGATGTCGTCGCCACCAGAGATGACATGGATTGCCGCCCGCCCTTCGCTCAATTGGTCGAGGGTGGCAAAGCTGCGTGCGGCATTGGTTGGCGACTGAAAGCCCGGGCGGTGTGCGACCAGGAAAGCGACCCGGCGCGTATGAGCAGCAGCATGAGCGGCGATCTGCAAGCCATCAGGGCCGTTGGAATACCAGCCAATCAGGAATCGGTCGAACCCGGCCTCGTCATGGGCCTGAGCGGAGGCGCGGAGATAGCCGAGATCGATCGCCTCTCCGCGTGCGCGATGAATTTCCGATTGCTCGCGGGGTTGCACCATGCCGATGAACTCGACGGCGTTGGCAGTAGTCATCATTAGGACTCCGGAAATAACGCCGCGCGTCCGGCGGCGATATGGGCTGTGTCGGCTTGGGGTGTATGAACGCGGGAACACAGTACGTCGCGCAAATGCCGCTCCAGCGGATTGCTGCGCGAGAGACCGTGATTGCCCGCGAGCTTGATTGCCTGTTCAACGGCTAGGATGGCGTTTTCTGAGGCGATCCCTTTAACCAGGCCGTATTCGCTGGCCGGGATATCGACGCCCCGATCGTAATCGGCCGCGATGCTGCTGATGAGCCGCGTATTGGCGGCGAGCAACGCCTCGATCGCGCCAACTGCTTCCTGCAGGCGGGGCAGGGTGGCGAGCGGGGCGCCGAGATTGGCCGGTACCCGATCATGCAGAAAGCTGATCAGCCAATCCCGCGCGGCGCGGGCGACGCCGGTATAGAGGGCCGCGATGGTGACCGTGTTCCACGCAGCATGCTGGATGTCGGGCAGCTTCCACTCGGCCGGTTGGCGCAGATCGACGGCGTGATCGAGCGGTATGGCGACACGATCGAAAACCACATCGTGACTGCCGGATGCGCGCAGGCCTAGATGATCCCAGGTTTCGATAATCGAAATTCCGGGAGCCTTGGCCGGAACCAAGAACATGCCAACTCTGGGACCGCCCTCGCTTTCCGGCTCATCGGTTTGAGCGAAAACCAGCATCCAGGCGAGGCCGGGCGAACCGGTCGAATAGATCTTGGTGCCGGAAATCGACCAGCTATCCGCTGTCCGCCGCGCAATCGTTTCCGGCAGGCCGCCGCGCGCCGGAGTGCCGAGTGCCGGCTCCACGCGCAGCGCATTGATAAGGCCTGCCGAGCGGGCGACATGGGCGCGCAGATAAGCCGGCCACTCGCCCTCGGCCGCAACCTTCAGATGGATCAACTGCATGGCGAGGACCAAGGCGGTCGACGGGCAGGCATGAGCGACATCGCCTACGATCCGTGCGACCTCGGCCAGGCCGGCGCCGGCGCCGCCGTCTTCTACGCGGGCTGTCAGGCTGAGCAAGCCTGCATCGCGCAGCACTTCGAAATTTTCAAACGGGAAGCTGGCCTCGCGGTCGTGCCGCTCTGCCGCGGCGGCGATGTCACGCAACAGACGCGTATATCCCGATGTCGCGCCGACGACGCCGTCCATCAAACCTGCTCCCGATATCCTTGCAAGCGCCCATATCGAGCGGCCCACAGTCTTGCAAATTAGATGGGTGGCGCGAAGACGTCTTGTATTTCAAAGATTTAGCGGGAAAGAGAGGAATTTTGCTGCGGCGGCGCAGCGACGGAGAAGATTATTCTTCGTCGTCTGACTCGCCACCCTGGCGGCGGTCGCGGAACACGCTGGAATGCAGGGGATAGGCGGTGGTTTGCTTCATCCGCTCCATCGCAAAACGCGAGGTGACATTCTTCAAACTGGCGGATGAGATCAGTCGTTTATAGAAGGCGTCGAATTCCGTCATATCGGCGACGACGACGCGCAACATGTAATCGATCTCGCCCGCCATCCGGTAGAATTCCATCACTTCCGGCATGGCGGAAACTGCGGCGGCGAAGTTGCCGAGCCATTCCGGCG
This sequence comes from uncultured Elstera sp., assembly GCA_903931835.1. Classification (GTDB taxonomy): domain Bacteria; phylum Pseudomonadota; class Alphaproteobacteria; order Elsterales; family Elsteraceae; genus CAIZEE01. The sequence continues at coordinate 5,880 of CAIZEE010000613.1, read as the reverse complement.
TGTGATCCCCCGCCTCAACCGCGACGAAGACGGTCAGGCCAAGGCCGATCCGAGCCGGGTCGAGCAGGGCGACCCGCCCCGTGATGACACCAGCTGCTTCAAGCTTCTGGATGCGTTTCCAGCATGGTGTGGATGATAACCCGACCTGATCCGCCAATTGCGCGATCGACAGCGTCGCATCCTGTTGCAGAAGCATGAGAAGCTTCTGATCGACCTCATCCATGCAAATCCGTCTTCCCGGTCAACCTATCTACTTATTGGCGCACTCGCGGCGCGCCTTGTCTAGGCAGCGATCAAGGGCAGGCGAGCACTCGCTGGAACAGGTGTCGCGATGTTCCTGATCGTCAATGCTGCCGCGCGCGAGGCACTTGCTGATGCAGCCTTGATAGCCACCAGCACAGTTCTGTGCGGTGACGCAGGCGTCGAATGCCGGGCTGTTCGCCGCCACCTGGTCATTATCGCGCACGGGGTGGCTCATCAGCCGTTCATCGGCGAAGGCACCGCTCGTCAGCATCACGCCAATCGCGGCGATCATGAAAAGGTAGGATGCTATGCGTGTCATGATGTCGGTGTCCCCCGCATCTGGTTGGCTCGGTCCAACTCGTCCTCGTTCAATTTCCGTTCGGAAATCATGCTTGGATTAGAGTATCATAAGTCAAGATCGATACCACAGGAACGCGTTGGAAGGATGACGTGCCATGTCGAGTGCAGGCAATCAGGCACAAGCGCGGTTCAAGCGTGGGGCGGCAGCCTATAGCAAGGATGGCAGTCGCTACGAGATAGAGGATATCGAGGACGGCGTCGTTTATTGCCGATTGCCCAACGGGGCGGAGACCGATTTCCCGGCCGATCAATTGATGACCGAGGCGGAGTGGTCGGCCCGGTCCGACGGAAGGCGCGAAAAGATCTATGCGAAGCTCGCCGCGTCGCGATTGTTTACGACCGGTGCTGCCGGACTGAATGCGGCCTCATCCGCCGCGACGGTCGCCAAGGTGGCGCGGTTGCTGCCGGGCATTCAGGACTACGCGGCCGTCAAGGCTGCGGGCCAGATCCTGAAGGATACCGGGGACGGCGACCTTGCCTCCGGCCTATCGACATCGAAATGCCGGGCGGTCTATGAGGCAGCGCGGCCGGAGGTTCAGGCCGGCATCGTTGCGCATGCGCTGGGCATTCAGCCGGGCGTGCTGGTCAGCGCCGGGCAGCTCGGCGATAATCTGATGCGCGCGATGCTGACCAAGGCGATCGAAGAGAATGCCGCTGATTTCCAGCAATTCCGGGCGGGGCGGGGGCGCTGAACCATGCGCTGGCCGGCGGCGTTCCTGATCACGGTTCTGGCGCTGACGCCGCTTACCGCCTTGGCTGACGGCATCGTCAATGCGCCGCCGCCCATGCCGCGTGAATATATGCCGCCCAAGCCGACGGATCAGGGCGTCGTCGTCTGGGTCCCGGGTTTCTGGAAGTGGAACGGCGAGAATTATATCTGGCTGCGCGGCGCCTATGTGTCGCCGCCGGTCGCGGGGCAGAATTGGACGCCAGGCCATTGGGTTCGCCAGCACGGCGAATGGTATTGGATCGCCGGATTCTGGCGCTAGACCGGATAGCGATCCGCGTTTCATGACCAGCCTTCAAAAGCCGCCAGATCTCGAATTCCAGGCCGCGTTGGCGACGCATCAGTCCGGTCGATTAGCCGAGGCTGAGGCGCTGTATCAGGCGATTCTTTCGACGCGGCCCGGGCACCCCGATGCGATGCATCTGATCGGCGTCGTCAAGGTACAGTCCGGGCAGCCAGAAATCGGGATCGACTGGATTACCCGCGCCATCGCGGTCAATCCCGACAACGCGGTGTTTCACAGCAATCTTGGCAAGGCGCTGAGCGATGTGGGGCGCCATGAGCAAGCCGTCGAAAGCTGCCGCAGGGCATTGGCGCTGGCCCCAGCCGGCGTCGATACCCTGGTCAATTTAGGCTTTGCCTATAATGAACTTGGCCAGAGCGAGGAGGCGGTGGCGTGTTTTCGCCAGGCGCTGTCGCTCAATCCGGATCAAATCGATGCGCGCGCCAATCTGGGCGCCGTGTTGTGGAAATCCGGCCGGCTGGAGGAGGCGGAGGCGGAGTATTCCACGCTGCTGCGCAAGGACCCAAAGGGTATGCGCGCCTATCTCGGCCTCGGCGCGATACGGCACGAACAGCGCCGGTTTGCTGAGGCAGCGCGCTTACATCGTGAAGCTTTACGGCTGGCTCCGAATTCAATCGATGCCTTAAGCAATCTTGCTATCACTCTGCTGGAATTGGGCAGATTGGATGAGGCGGAGGCGATGTGTCGACGGGCGCTGAGCCAGAAATCCGACTTCCCCCCGGCCTTGAGCAATCTCGGCCTGATCCTGACCCAACGCGGGCTGTTTGGCGAAGGCGAGGCGTTGTTGCGCCAGGCTGTGGCGCTGGCGCCGGCGATGGAGCGGAGCCTCGCCAATCTGGCAAGCGCCCTGGTCGAGCAGGGGCGATTTGCCGAGGCGGAGGATACGTACCGCGAGATAGTGCGGCTCCATCCCGGCAGCGCCGACGCTAAGGTCAATCTCAGCCTTGTGCTGCTCTTATTGGGTCGGTTCGAGGAGGGTTGGCCGCTCTATGAATGGCGGCGGGATGTCCGGAATTTGACGCAAGCCTACGCCCAAGTGATCGGCTCCGCCACACCATGGACCGGACAGACCGCACGGGGGCGCGTCCTGCTGGTCCGGGCCGAGCAGGGGTATGGCGACGTCATTCAGTTCTGCCGCTATCTGCCGATGGCGGCCGAGCGGGTGCGGGTCGTCGTCCAGGCGCCCGCAGTGCTGCATCGGCTGCTGGCGACGCTGCCCGGCATAGAATGTCTGATCGAACCGGCCGATGGGGCGAAGACCGATTTCTATTGCTCGATGTTGAGCCTGCCGGCCATTTTCGGTACCGCAGAGGCCAGCATTCCAGCGGATATCGCCTATCTTCGCGCAGCGCCCGATGCCACCGCCGCGTGGCGCGACAGACTGGCCGGGGTCGAGGGGCTGAAGGTCGGGATCGCCTGGGCTGGCAGCCCGACCTTGCGGCACGACGGCCGCCGGTCGATCGAGCCGGCTGCGCTTGGCGACCTATTCGCGACGCCCGGCGTCAGCTTCATCTCGCTGCAGAAGGACGGGCCCTTTGCCCGTGACGTCAATCTCACTGATTGGACGCGGGAATTGGATGATTTTGCCGATACCGCAGCGCTGATCGCCGCACTCGATCTCGTGATCAGCGTCGACACGGCTGTCGCCCATCTGGCCGGTGCATTGGGAAAGCCGGTATGGCTGCTCAATCGTTTTGCCCCCGATTGGCGATGGAGGCTGGAAACCACGGACTCGCCATGGTACCCGAGCTTGCGGCAATTCCGGCAAAGCGTGCCGGATGACTGGCGCGATGTGCTGGACCGGGTGACGGTTGAGCTGCGGGGAATGGTCGAGTGGATGTAACGCTGCAGAATGCGCCTTGGCTGACCGAGCTTGCCAAGCGCGACGAATTGGCCGGGCTGCGGAGCTCGGCGAGGCGCCTATGCGACCAGATCCTCGAAGTGGCGCCAGCGCTCGCGGAGGCGCTGAACCTTGCCGGCGTCATTGCACTCCGCGAACAGCGCAATGACGAGGCCTTGGCCTATTTCACCCGCGCTGTTTCGGTCAATCCGCTGGGCGCCATGTATCACCGTAATCTCTGTGAGATCTATCGCATCGAGGGTGAGATTGATCTCGCGATCAGCCATGGCGAGCAGGCGCGCCAATTGGCGCCGAACGATGCGGAGGCGCATTACCTGACTGCCGTCGCATATTATTTCAGGCTTGAGATGGCCCGCTCGATCGAATGCTGCCGCCAGGCTTTGGCTCTAGATCCGGCGCATGCGCTAGCGCATTTCCATCTTGCCACCGCTTTGCTGGTGACGGGCGAATTCGGCGACGGTTTTGCCGAATATGAATGGCGCTGGAAACATCCCAACGCGCCGGTCATGGTGGCGCAGGCCACGACGCCCAGATGGGACGGCTCGGCCACCGACGAGACCGTCCTGCTGCTCTGCGATCAGGGCTATGGCGACGTCATTCAGTTCGCGCGCTATGTTCCGATGATGCTGGAACGCTGCCCCAACACCGTGGTCTCCGGGCCGGAGGGCATGGCGAGGCTGCTTGACCTGTTGCCGGAGCTTCAATCCCGGTTCGTGCCGCTCGACGCAGTACCGGATCATGCGTTTCATTGCGCCGTCTCCAGCCTGCCGCTTGCCTTTCGGACAACGCTGGCAAGCGTGCCGACCACGATTCCCTATATCGACGCCGGCAAGGCAGCGAAGTCGCGCAAACGCAAGGCGGCGAGGCGGCGGATCGGCATCGTCTGGGCCGGCGGCGCCTCCCATGTTAACGACCGCAATCGTTCCGCACCGCTCGCGGCTTTGACGCCGCTGGCCGAGCTCGAGGGGATTGATTGGGTTTCGCTGCAGGTCGGCGGGGCGAGGGCGGAGGGTGAGGCGGTGAACTGGCCTATGGAAACGCCGCTCGGGCCTGAGCCGAGCTTTGTTGAGACGGCCGCGATCATCCGCGATCTCGATCTCGTCATCGCCGTCGATACCTCGGTCGCGCATCTAGCCGGTGCGATGGGCAAGCCCGTCTGGCTGCTGCTGTCCCACGCGCCGGAATGGCGCTGGATGCTCGATCGCACCGATACGCCGTGGTATCCGACCATGCGCCTGTTCCGCCAGAAATCACTGGGCGACTGGACCGGTCTGGCCCGCGACGTTCGCGATGTGTTGAGTGCGTAGCCCATGTCGCGCCTGAACATCAACGACACGCCCGCCAACGCGGTCATCAAGCTGGTCGGTCAGAACGCCCAAGCGGCGGCGGCCTGCATCGCGCTGGTCAAGGCGGTCGAAACCGTCGAGCCCAAGGCCGAATTTGGCCCCTTCACGCCGCTGCTGATGCTCGACCAATTGGCGCTGTATGAGGGCTCGATCGCCCGGCTCTACACCCTCGTTTGCGGCTCGGACCCCGCCAAAACGATGGCCGTGCTTCACGCGACAAGGCTCGGCCTCATCGCCGCCGACGACCTCCGCCGCGCGATCGCCGGCCGCGGGCCGAAACTGGATGCCGAGCAGGTGCTCGGTCTGATGCGCAGCCGGATACCGGGGTTTGCGCGGACGGAGTAGGGCGACCTACCTGTTCTCCTGATGCGGCACATCGATCAGCCGCCGCGTGCCGGCCGCAACATCATAGACATGAAACGAATTCATGTTCCGCCCATAGAGATGCAGGCTGACGCAGCCCGTGCATTCCTCAGACACGCCCGTCATATGGATATGATCCGGATTGGGCACGAAACTGGTGACCGATCCCGGATTGAGCAGGATCACGCCGCCGCGGCGCAATTCTATGCCGTCATGCGATGTGATCTCGCCATCGGTCGCGATGAAGGCGCGCTCCTCCAGCAATCCCTCAACGATGCCGACCACGCCCCAGCAGCCATGATCATGCACCGGCGTCCATTGCCCCGGCAGCCAGACAAGCGCGTAGAGCGACAAATCCCCGTTATCGGAAATATGGATCGCGTTGCGCTCGTAATGCTCGGGGTTGGAGCGCAAGTGATGCGGCTTCAGGAAGGATTTGTCGGATTCGAGCAGCCGCCGCATCAGCGGCGCGATCAGCGTCACACGCTCGGCTGCTTCCTCATGGGCCTCGATCACCGCCTGTGCGCCGGCGATGAAACGATCCAATGCCTGATCCATTACTTGCCTCGTCCACCTGGGAGCGCTTCCTCTGCGCCATTCCGGGCATTCTTGCAACGGTTGGATGCAGCTCCGCACCCATGCCCCAAAAAAGCCATTTTCGCCGTCGAGCGTGCCT
>CAIZEE010000612.1 GCA_903931835.1 uncultured Elstera sp. | reverse complement strand
GTGGATAAATCTGTATGATCCGATCGATCCGGTATCCGGGATACTAAGGGCGTTCGACCAGCCGAGCGGGCCCGGTACATTGCAGCCACGGAATATCGGTTATACCGCCAGCTGGCGGTTGCTTATCGCGCATCTGAAATATCTTACCCACCGCGATAAAAACCAGACCGATGCCGCGACTGCAGTGGCCAAATGGATGCTAACAGGCGCCGAATTCCAGCCGCCGTTACCTAGCGGTTACTGGTTCACCGACAGTGATCGGCGATACCACTCTCGGCGGCGCGTCGCTGCCGTCAGCACGCTGGTGGCGGCAGTCTTCTTCCTCGGTCTCGGCGCTTATTGCGTTCGGAAGCTTCTAGCGGCGATTGATCTGGCCGAGCTATGCCCCTGGGCAGCGGGCGGTCTTGACGCTATCACAGACTGGTTGGCTGCCAACCTACCATTTGGCGACTATCGCTACGTGCCCCGGATGGTACTGCTGTTGGCCAGCGCAATCCTGCTTACCGCCGGCGTCGGAGTGGGGTTCGGGTTTGGAAAATATTTCCAGCCGAAGCGAGACGGCACGGATAACCGCGCAACGTCGGCTCCTAGAATTTCACCCTGACGCCGCCATAGATCGCAGCCGGTGGCGCGGGGCTTTGGAAGCGGTTGTCGACGCTGGGGTCATTGGTGCCAGCACCGGCCGGAATGCCGGGCGCGCCGATCCCGGTCGGATCGCCGAACGTGCCGAAGCTCGCGTAGCGCGCATCGAAGATGTTCTGGATATTGGCGAAGACCTCAACATTCTCGGTCGCGCGATATTCCGAATGCAGATTGAACACCTCATAGCCTGGCAGCTGGGCGTTCTGATTGGCCTCATCACCGCGATAATAGGAACTGCTGGAATAGGTCATGGTGGCGCCGACCGTCCATTCGGGGAAGATCTTGTAATCCACGCCGGCCTTGATGTGGTGTTCGGGGATCAGCGGCAGCTTGTCGCCCACCTGGACGAAAATATTGCCATTGGCATCGGCCATCGGGTTGGACGGTGAGTTCAGCGTCAGCGGCGATTGGAAGGTCGCGTCGACCAGCGCATAGCTGGTGTAGATCGACCATTTCGCATCAGAATAGTTCAGCGACGCCTCAAGCCCCTGGCGCCGGGTTGAGCCGATATTCTGAAAGTAGCCGGTGCTGAGCGAGGTTGAGATGCCATAGATATCGTCGTCGAGATCGGTGCGATAGAGATCGAAATTCCACGCGAAATGGCCGTCGGCAAGGCTCGGCAGCGAAATCTTGCCGCGCAGTCCCGCCTCATAGGTATGGGCCACCACCTGTTTCAGATTGGGCGGGTCGGAGGCGAGATTGCTCGGCAACAAACAGGGCAGCAGCGGGTTGGAACATTCGATCTCGCTCGCCGTGGGGGTGCGGTTGGTTTCCGAATACCCGGCATAGGCGGTCATGTTGGGCAGGATCTTGTACGTAACGCCTGCGGCCGGGTTGAAGCGACTATAGCGGTTATCGCCGTTGAGGTTGGTGCCGAGCTGGTCGTACAGATCAATCTCGGCGACATTGAAACGCCCGCTGACGGTAACGGTCAGTGCGTCGGTGACGTCAAACGTGTCGGTCGCGAACAGGCCGTAATAATTGCTGACCGCATTCAGTCCGACCGGGGTCGCACTGAAAGCGGTTCCTTCCGGCGTCGTGACAAACAGGCCCGAGGGCAGAACCGTCAGTGCCGAATCGATGACGCCGATTTGCGTCGTGCTCTGGAAATCCGTGGAGGCATGGTCAATCGTGGCACCGGCGGCAAAATGGTTGCCGTGGCCGAATAAGGCTTGGGTCCATGTCGCCTGCAACGCGCCGCCGTAACCGACCGTATGGATGGATTCGGCATCGTTCTCGCCGATCGGCACGGTGCCGCCCTGGCTGATATCAGGCAGGGCATTACCTAGATTGTCGGTCGCCGGGGTAACGCCGTCGGACTGACAGAGTCCCGTCCCGCTGGCGCAGCTTGTGTAATTGGTGGTGTTGCCGTTGGCGATCGTCTGGCGGTATTCGCGGTAATAGAAATTGCTGTCGATCGATAGCGTGTCAGTCGCCTGATACGCCCCGTTCAGCGTCAGGAATTCCAGCTGGTTGAAATTATTCTGCGGGGCAGTAAAGACCAGCGCCCGGCTGATGGCTAGCTCCTGCACGGGGGCCGAACCCTGGCCGAACAGGCGATTATTGGCGCCGGTGAAGCTGGCGTCAAATGTCAGGCGATCGTTGCGAATGCTGAAATCGCTGTAAAGTTGACGCGTCGCATCCTTGGTGAACTCGCGCCAGCCATCTTCGTCGAGTACCTTGCCGGCGATATAGAAGCCGAACATGCCATCATTGACGCCGTATTGCAGCGTAGTCGAGCGCTGGCCGAAACTGCCGCCCGACACTTCTCCCTCGGCCCCCTCGAAGGAAAAGCCGTTCTTCATGGTGACGATGACGGCACCGCCCAGTGCGTTCAGGCCGTAAATCGGGTTGGAGCTGACCATATCGACCCGGTCGATTGCGGCCGACGGGAACAAATCCCAGTTGACGGTATCACCGAACGCCTCGTTGATGCGTACTCCGCCCTGATAAACCGCAAGGCCTTGCGGCGTGCCCAGAACGGGCGAGGCCTCAAAGCCGCGAAACAGAATATCGGGCTGAAATTGATCGGACAGATTATCGTTGATGGTGATGCTGCCGATCCGGTTGTTGATCGCACCGATCAGATCGGCCGAGCCTTCGCGCGACAGATCGGCGGCCGAAATCGATTGTGCAGCTCCCGGGATCTTGTCGATATCGATGCCGCTGCCGGGGAACGGCGTCGATCCGATGATCGTGATCGTCGGCACGGCGTCGGCGGCTGTTTGGGCGAGAACGGCAGAAGGCGTCAACGCCAGCGCCAGGGTTGCGACGCGTAGGCAAAGGCGGAACTCTGACACGGGTTTTGGTTTCCTCATTGGCGACTTTTTTCTATTATATCACAGGCACTTGATGCCCGAATCAGCAATCGCCTTCCGAATATTCCCGATTTTAAAGCGCTACTTTCCCGAATTGCAGGGGCCTAATGCGATATGCCTGTCCGGATCGCGATATGAACCAGTTCGGAGGTTCGCTGGACGCCAAGCTTGAGCTTCAATAGGCTGACCGAATTGGCGATCGTCTTGTAGCTGACACCGATTGAAGACGCCATTTCCGTAAGGCTTCGCCCCATCGAGATCAGGCGCAGCAACTCGACATCGCGCGGCGTCAGGGTTGGCAGATTTTCATCCCGAGCCCGCTTACCCGGCATATGCCATAGCGCCAATTCCTGGGCGATCTGGTGTTCGATATAGCTGTCGCCCCTGCCGACCCGTTCGACCGCCACGATGATTTCATCGGGTGGTGCGCTCTTGCTGATATATCCCAGGGCGCCAACTTGTAACGCCTGGGTCGCGTACATCGGTTCGGCATGCATGCTGAAAATCAGGACGCGGGCCTTCGGATCCTCGGCGATCAGGCGGCGCAGCAGTTCGGTGCCGCCTGAGCCGGCCAGATTGATATCGAGCACGACCAGATCGGGGCGTTGGTCTCGATAGGCGGCCAAGGCATCGCGGCTATCGGCAATCTCGCGGACATCGATTTCCATGGCCGAGGCCAGCAATCGGCGCAATCCGGCGCGTACGACCGGATGATCGTCAATGATCAAAAGCTTCACGATGTTTCCAACGCTTCGGCCTTGTGCCGCTCGGTTTCGTTGCCCGAAGCGAGGGGGAGGCTGGCACGTACCGTAAAACCCTGGTCGCCGGCAGGGCCGGCATGCAAGGCGCCGCCGGCCGCCTGGACCCGTTCCTTCATACCGGTCAAGCCAAAGCCTGGGGTCACCTCTGAGGCACCCTGGCCGTCATCGATAATGTCAATGATCAAGGCGCCCTTGGCGCCTGTGTCGATCGACACCGATACGCTCACCTGGGTCGGCTTGCCGTGCCGAACGGCATTGCTCAGCCCCTCTTGAACGATGCGGAAGGTCGTGATGTCGAGCAGATCGCCGAAGCCGTCAGCGTCAAAGCGCAAATCAAGGCCGAAGCGGATATCGGGATGGCGGCGCTGCCAAAACTCGATCAGATTTTCAATGGCGCGGGCAATGCCGAACTCTGCCAGCCCAACGGGGCGCAGCCGGGCGACGATCGCTCTGACTTCGTTCTGCAATTGGCGTATCAGCAGGCTGATCGATCGGGTCAGCTCGACTATCGGTTCGTTACGATCCGCCGCCGCATAGCGTTCGATCGCCGAGGTATCAATGTTGATCGCCAGCAGCAGCGGGCCCAATTCGTCGTGCAGATCGCGCGCGACCTCCGTCCGCTCCGCTTCTTGGGTGGTGAGAAGCTGACCATAGAGTTCGAGGTTGCGGTTATGAACGGCGCTCAACTCCGCTGCCATCTGGTTGAATGCCGTCGAGATCACCCGTGTTTCCGGCAGGCCGCCGGGATCGAGGCGCGCGCCGAATTGCCCTGAGCCGATTTGCGTCAGTGCGTCGGACATCATCGACAGCGGTTTAAGCGCCCGTCCGATCGATAGCCAGATGAAGCAACCCGCCAGCACCGAAAACACCAAGATCGCGACGACGGTTTCGCTCAACGAATTCCAGACTTCGAGCGCCTCGTTATGCGCATCCGTGCTGAGCACGATCGCGTCATATCCGTCTACCGAATGGGGCAGGTCGACGCGGGCATACTCGACCGGGGGGCCGACCAGCGCCAAAAACCAGTCAGGGCTCTGTTCAGATGGGCTGGCCGGTGTCGATGCGATCGGCGGCGTTGACGAATGCCCGATCAACTCCGCGCGGATATGCCGATCGCCGGTGAAATTGAGGACAAGGCTTCTGAGGTCGGCCATGCTCTCGGCGGTTACCTGCGCCGGCGACAGGGCCGCTTCGACCGTTCGCTGTCCGACCGACAGGGCCGCATCGATTTCCGCTTTGACCGAATGGCGCGCCTGCCAAACCGTTATGATGCCGCCCAGCGCTAGGCTAAGCACCAGCGCCGCGCAAACAGAGGTCAAGAAGCGTAGTCGGAGAGACATCTCACTCGCTCAAGGGAACACTCGATAATGCTGCGACATGTTCACATTGGGACTGCCAAAATCAATATGCTGAATCGGTCCAGGAGCTATTCCACGAAAAATCGGGAACTTTATGAAATGCTTGCCCGGTGAATATGGAAATTTATCTTGCTACGATCCTAAGCTCGCGCGTGACATCTGGATGCAGCCACCGGATCAATATCGGCCGGCCGAAATGAATAAAAGAACGGGGAGAATATAGAATGCGCCTTGGACCTGTCGCCTGGATGGTATCGGCCCTGTCAATCGCGGTCATCGCTGCGTCAGCTTCAGCCATCTCCGCCGCACCGATGAAGTTCTGGAATCTGACGACTAACACCATTACCGAATTGTCGCTCGCGGCCCCCGGCTCCAATAAATGGGGGCCGAACCAATGCTTGAATGACTCCGACAAATCAGTCGATGCCGACGAGCGCCTGGTCTTGAAGGACGTCGAACCCGGGACCTATGACGTCCGGCTGAAGGACAAGACAGGACGCCTCTGCGTGGTCAAGAATGTCGAGGTCAAATCCGGCAGCGCCTACGCCTTTTCGATTGAGGAAGCCGACCTCAAAGGCTGCAAAAAGTAGGAAGAGCCCGGGCTGGCGGGATATCCGCCAGCCCGGAGGTCCACGGTGTTGGAGGTGGACGCTGAGTTTGAAGAACGAAATGACGAAACGCGCTTGAACACCGTCAGCGCTGAGTGTTGCAGATTATCTGCCACCATTGTTCCCCACTTTGGTTGCCGCGCGTGCCCAGGCATCGCACAAAATTTCACGCTATCGCATGTCCAAGCTGCGCCGAACGAAGCGGAACCAGCTGCGGAATTAGGCGTTTCGCAATTGATGTGCAATTTTGCCGCCATAAAATTCCAAATAACTCATCCTTATGTAGCTTAACTGCGTTATAAATGCAGAATCATTGTCAATTATTGATGAGAATACAGGAATTATTCCAGAATTTCAGGAAAAATAGGAAAGGAAGTCCGATGAGCATTCGATATCTTCTTGCCATAGCCGCACTTCTCAACCTGGCAATCTTTGCCGCCCCGGTCCACGCCCAGACCCCGCTTCCTGCGTCCATCGCCAATTGGGATCCCGACAAGGATGGCACGCTCGACATCGCTGAAGTGACGAAAGCAGCAAGCGACAAGTTCGATGCGTTGGATACCGACCATGAAGGCACGCTGGATGCCAAGGAGTTGGCCCACCGCGTCGGCAAGAAGACCCTCATGGCGGCCGATCCCGACAAGGACGGGACTTTGTCAAAGGATGAGTACCTGGCCTTGGTCGAAAAGCGCTTCAAGGCGGCCGATCCCGATGGCGACGGCACGTTGAATGCCGAGGAGCTTAAATCCCCTGCCGGCAAGTCGCTACTCCTGCTATTGCGGTAACAGCGGCTCCCCTGGTTTCAGCCGGGAATCGCCGCACTTGGCACGATCGTGGCGAAGTAGTCCGCCATGGCTGCCAGTGCTGCCGACTGGATGTGCGCTGCCGTCAGATCAGCGCCACCGCCCGCTGCCGGCAGTGGCCGCGTCGCTGTCGCATCTGAGGCCACGGTAATTCGGTAATCGAGATCGAACCCGGCCCGCACGGTCGAGCTGACGCACATATGCGTCATGAATCCGACGATGATCAGATCTTTACGGCCGATCTCGGTCAGGCGCTGCTGCAATGTTGTGCGTGCGAAACTATTGGGCAGCGGCTTCTCGATGACCGTTTCATCGGCTTTTGGCGTCACCTCGGCGATGATCCGGCCACGCTCGCCGGCCCGATCGAACATGTCGCCCGGATCGCCGATTTGCGCGATATGGATGATGGGCGCCTGGGCAGCCCTGGCGCGCTCCAGCAGCGCTGCCAGTTTCTTGATCGCCGCCTCCATCCGGTCCAGTGCCAGCGGCCCGTGGCGGTATTCGTTCTGCGCATCAATGATAATGAGCGTCGCCTCCGACAATTTGGCCGGAACCGGCTTTACCTTGGCCAGATCCAGCAAGGTGGCGGGCTTGCCATAAGCGGCAGCGTGCCGTTGTGCCGAGACCAATGTGCCGGCGGCGAGGCCAGCTTGCAGGATATGGCGGCGCGACAGGCTTGGCATGGTGGCATTTCCCTTCACGGTTTATCGAGCAACTCTAAGAGATGTCCTCGCTTTCCGCCAAGCTGGTATCGCCGTTGACCCGCCGGCGGGAAGTGTCCAGCATGAGGTCGTCCGGGCACGATGTGGCCTGGCCAATGGCTGGATTGGGGATAATCCATGGCAGACGAAAAGCTACGCTCGGCGAGCGTGGTCGAAACGGGTGAGAGCGCCTATGCCGTTGCGATCACTGTGTCCGGCTATGGGCTCGCCGGGGACGAACCAGTCGCGGCCGGCGGCGGGGGGCTTGGTCCTTCCCCTCATGACATGCTGTCGGCTGCCCTTGGCGCATGCACTGCCATGACTGTCCGCTGGTACGCCAGGCGCGAAAACTGGCCGCTTGAGAAGGTCGAGGTCAGCCTGACCCACCGCAAGGACGGCCGGACCGATGTGTTCGACAAGGTCGTAACACTGTATGGCCCCGCCCTGACCGACGAGCAGCGTCAAAAACTGATCGAGGTCGCCGGCAAATGTCCGGTTCAGCGGACGCTGGAAGGGTCACCGGTCATCACCACGCGTGACGGCGCCAATGAGCTCCCCTAGACACACGCCGCCGCAGTTGACCAGAGATGCAATCGCCGCAAAAACAGGCTTCTTCGGCCATCCCTGGGGGCTCGCTTATATTTCCGCGACGCAGGCATGGGACAGTTTTTCCTATTACGGTATGCAGTCTCTACTGGTGCTCTACATGGTGCGGCAACTGCTGACGCCTGGCCATATCGAGAATGTGCTGGGATTTGGTCCGTTCGCGGATGCGCTGCAGATGGTTTATGGCCCCTTATCCGGCCAGCCGCTCGCCTCCGCGATCACTGGGGTCTATGCCGCACTGGTCTTCGGTACGCCAATCCTCGGCGGGCTGGTCGCGGACTGGCTGCTCGGGCGGACGCGCACCGTTGTTATCGGCTGTGTTCTGATGACGCTCGGCCATTTCATGATGGCATTTGAAGCCAGTTTCTTGACCGCTCTCCTATGCATCGTCATTGGGACCGGATGCGCCGCCTGCCTGAAGGCGCAGGTGGGCGCTCTCTATGAGCTGAATGATCCGCGCCGTGCTGACGCGTTCCAGCTGTTCCTTCTGGGACTGACTATCGCGGTGATCTTCTCACCGATCGTCTGCGGTTATCTGGGCGAGAAAGTCGCTTGGCATTGGGGGTTCGGTGCCGCCGGTATCGGCATGCTGATCGGCCTGATGATCTATCTGTCGGGGCTGCGCTATTTACCGCCGGAAGCCATCAAGCGCAAAGCTGAAGATGGCCCACAGCGTGCAAAACTGACGTCCACGGAATGGCGTACGGTCGGGCTGCTGGTCCTGCTGTTGCCGGTCTTCGCCTTAGCCGCTGTCGGTAATATGGAGATCTTCAACGGCTATCTGGTCTGGGGCGATCAGAATTTCGAACTCGAATTCTTCGGCGAGATCATGCCGGTCAGCTGGCTCCTATCGCTCGATGCCTTTGTCAGCGTGATATGTATCGCGCTTTCCATGGCCTTCTGGCGGTGGTTCGGCTCCAAATGGCGGGAGCCGGATGAAATAACCAAAGCCGGTATCGGTGCCGCCATCGCGGCTCTGGCGCCACTGATCTTGGCGGCAGCCTCGCTTCTGGCCATGAACGGTCACAAGGTCGGTCTGGTGTGGGGCCTAAGCTTTCACATCGTGAACGATATCGGCTTTTCCAACGTCTATCCGATCGGCATGGCACTGTATTCCCGCGCGGCCCCTCCCAGCCTTGGCGCCACGGTGGTGAGCGCCTATTCGCTGACGCTGTTTCTCGCCAATCTGATCGTAGCCAAGCTGGCCGGATTGCTGGCGAGCCTGCCTGCGGCGGTTTTCTGGAGCCTGCATGCCGGGCTGGTGGCCGGAGCGGCGGTGGTGATGCTGATCTGCGCCTGGGCGTTCCGGAAATCGCTCTCGCCCTCTGCGACGGCAAGCTAGGGCGCGCCACCCTCATATTTTCGGGCAAATTCGGCGGCGTGAAGCCTGCGAAAATCCGGCAACGCGGCGGCGAGTTGCGCCGGGGTCCAATCCCACCAGGCGATCGCCATCAATTTCTGCTCGGTCGCCTCGTCAACGCGGCGGCGGATGACCCGGGCGGGGTTGCCGGCGACGATCGTGTAGGGGGCGACGTCCTTGGTCACGATCGATCCAGCGCCGATCGCAGCCCCGGTACCGATCTGCCGCCCCGGCAGGACGATGGCGTTGTGGCCGATCCAGACATCCGGGCCGATCGCGACGCGATGCTTCAGCCGCCACTCAAAGACCTCGGCGTCATCATCGGTTCCGAGATGATGCGAGCGGCTGCGATAGGTGAAATGATGCAGGCTCGCCCGCCAATCGGGGTGGTTGGTCGGGTTGATGCGCACCGAATTGGCGATGTTGCAGAATTTGCCGATATCGGCGTTGTAAATGTTGCAATCGGTTCCGGCATAGGACCAGTCGTGGAACTCGACCGCGTCGAAATGGCAGTCGCGGCCGACCACCGTCCACGCGCCGAAGCGGCTGCGCCGAACAAACGCGGTGGGATCGAGCATCGGCGCCTCAGTCATGACGCGCCCTTCCGCCCAGGGGTGATCCAGCTCGCCTTGTTCGATGGGGATCATCACGCCACCCGCTCCCCTTCGACCCATACCGATCGGATCAGCGGCAACCCGGCGCGTTCGCGGACCCGCACCAGATCGGCACGCAAGCCGGTCGCAATCCGGCCGCGATCATGCAGCCCTACGGCGTCGGCCGGGTTTGCAGCCACCATGGCGATTACGACGGGCAGCGACAGCGCCAGATCGTGATGCAGCCTGAACGCCGCCGGCAACAGGCTCGCCGGCACATAATCGGATGACAGAATATCGACCAAGCCGGCATCCGCCAGCGCCGCTGCCGCGACATTGCCGGAATGGGAGCCGCCGCGCACGATATTGGGGGCGCCGGTCAGCACCTTGATCCGATGTTCGCGCAGCGCTCGCGCGGCGATTTCGGTGGTCGGAAACTCCGCGAAGACGGCGCCGGCCTCTGCCGCCTCGTCCGCGTGATGCTCCGTCGCATCGTCATGGCTTGCGACGTGGATTGACCGCTCGGCCGCCAGCGCGACCACGGCCCTGCGATTGCGATCGCCGTGCAGGTCACGCTCCGCCAATGCGCGATCAACGAATGCCTGGAACTGCGTATCGCTGAGATTATACTTCTTCTTATAGTAATTCGCGTATTGCTCGATCGTGGTGAATTGGCGCTGACCGGGCGAATGGTCCATCAGCGAGATGACCCGCACGCTTGGCCGGTCGATCAGTGGCGTCAATTGCTCCATCAATTCGCCCCGGCTGACTTCGCAGCGCAAATGGACGTAATGGTCGGCCCGCAGCATGTCGTGGGATTGGGCGGTCGCGAGACCGTCGAGCATCGAGGTCAATGTCGCAACCCGATCGCCATCCTGATGAATCTCGCCGATCGACACGGAATCGAAGACGGTCGTGATGCCCGACGTCGCGATTTGCGCGTCGTGAGCGACCACTGCCGAGACCGCCGGCCAATAAACCTTCGGGCGAGGGGCGATGTGTTTATCGAGATTGTCGGTGTGAAGCTCGACCATGCCCGGGATCAAATAGTCACCGTCGCAATCCTGCGCCGCCGCCAGCGCGCTGCCGCCGCTGGCGATATCGGCAATTCGCCCGTCGACGATTCGGATGGCGCCTTGGATCACCTCGTCGACAAGCACGATACGGGCGTTGGTCAGGATCATCTCATCGCTCATGCAGCAAGCTCCGGTGTCGGCATGGTAAAGCGCCTTGTTGCCAGCGCTTCGCGCGCTACGGCGTCGTGGCATATCGCGACAATCGCGGCGCCGGCGCTGCGCGCTTCATGCAACAGCTCGATCACGCGCCCGCTATTCTCGGCATCGAGCGAGGCGGTCGGCTCGTCGACCAGCAGTACGCGATGGCCGACAATCAGACCACGCGCGATGTTCACCCGCTGCTGCTCACCGCCGGAAAACGTGGCCGGCGGCAGAGACCACAGACGGTTGGGCAGCCCGACCCGCTCCAGCATCACCGCAGCCCGGTCCAGCGCCTCGTCATCGCTGAGACCGACGGCACGCAGCGGCTCGGCAACCAGATCGATCGTCGATACGCGCGGGATGACACGCAGAAATTGGCTGACATAGCCCAGCGTGCGCCGGCGCATATCCAGGATGAGACGCGGCGACGCGGTGCCGAGATCGACCATGCTGTCCTGGTGACGGACCGCGACATGCCCCCGGTCGACCCGATAATTGCCATAGAGGATCCGCATCAGCGTGCTTTTGCCGGCGCCGGACGGGCCATCCAAAACGACACATTCACCCGGCGCCACACTCAGGTCGATGCCGGACAGCGCCGTCAACACGACCCCGCCCTGCCCGTGCAACGTGAACCGCTTGCCCAAGCCCTTGATTTCGATTGCAGCGGTCATGGGTGCAGCACCGAGGCGACGAGTTGCTGGGTATAGGGCGCCTGCGGATCATCCAGCACCTGGTCGGTCAGCCCGGCCTCGACGATGGCGCCGCCCTGCATCACGATCAATCGATGCGCCAGCAGACGCGCGACGCCCAGATCATGGGTGACGATGATCATCGCCAGACCCAAATCCGCCGCCAGACGGCGAATCATATCGAGCAACCGCGCCTGGACTGAAACATCGAGCCCTCCGGTCGGCTCATCCATCAGCACCAGCGGCGGATTAGTTACGAGCGTGCGGGCGATCTGCAGGCGCTGCTGCATGACGCCGGAAAACCGCGAGGGCGGCTCGTCGAGGCGAGTCTGGTCGATCTCGACACGGGCGAGCCATTGCTCAGCCGTCTCACGGATATGTCCATAGTGGCGGGCGCCCGCCGCCAGCAGCGGTTCGCCGATATTGGCGCCAGCGCTGAGGCCGAGGCGCAAACCGTCGCGCGGGTTTTGATGGACAAAGCCGATCGCCTGGCCGATCTGGCGCCGGCGGGCGACCTCATCCAGCCCGGCGAGATCGAACACCGTGCCATCGTCGCGCCGAAAGCGGATTTCGCCGGCGCTGGGCGTCAGATGCCCGGCAATGCAGCGCAGCAGCGTCGTTTTGCCCGAGCCCGATTCGCCGACAATACCCAGCACCTCACCCGGCCACAAATCGAAGTCGATATCCTGACAGGCGCTGCGCTGACCAAAACGTTTGGCAAGGCCTTGGACCGCGAGCAAGGGCGCTGCGTCGAGCGGGCTCATGGCGTCGCCTCCAGCCGCGCATCACAATGATCCGTGTCGGAGCAGATGAAGCGGCGCGTACCCTGGTCATCGACCACGATCTCGTCGAGATAGCTGTCTTCCGCCCCACACCGCGCGCAAGCGCTGGCGAAGCGCTCGACCGTGAAGGGATGATCCTCGAAATCCAGGCTCTTGACCGGCGTGTGCGGCGGGATGGCGTAGATGCGTTTTTCGCGCCCGGCACCAAAGATCATCAGCGCCGGCGACCGGTCGAGCTTTGGGTTGTCGAGTCTCGGGATCGGCGAGGGCGACATCAGATGACGGTCATTGACCATCACCGGATAATCATACGACGTCGTGATCCGTCCGAACCGCGCAATGTCTTCGTAGAGCTGCAGAT
>CAIZEE010000611.1 GCA_903931835.1 uncultured Elstera sp. | reverse complement strand
GGGGATACTCGCGGCAGACATCGCTGTTCAGATTGACCGTTCCGCGGAAACCGTAGCGGTCCATCGCCCGCATGATCCGCCAAAGCCCGACGCGATTGCCATAGTCGCGCCAGCCATGATTGAGGATATCCGGGCTGAATTGCAGCGTGCCCGGATAAACCGCATGGGCCAGTGCCGTCGAGCCGAACGGCACATGTTCGATATTGACGTAGATCATGACGGCAAGCCGCTTGCCGTCAGGAAACGGGACAGGTTTGCGATTGATAATCGGTTCGAAATCATAGCGCGGCGACTGGGTTGACCCTGACGGTCGCGCCCGTTTGGCCGCAGCCTTTCCGGCATTCTTCTTGTGCGGCGCAGCGCCGCCCGACTTGCCCATCTGATCCCTCCCTTCGATGCGCCCGCTTGTGGCCTTAAGATGGCGCGGGCTTTATCAAAGTGGGTACACTCTGGAGCGCTGAAAATCGCTTGTCAAGAATAGACTTATACGTCCTATTTAAACGCGTGCAAACACCGAAAATCAGCCTTTTCTGAGCGGTTTTGGTACTAGAAAAGAACCCGCTATCTTGGCAATTGCCTTTGAGACGGACAGGCCATATCGTGGGACATCTTCTTCATAACGAAATAAGTGCATCCACTTATGATCTCCAAAACGTGGATGTGAACGGCTCAAAAAAACGAAGATGGGAAGCGTCCGGCCATGAAGAAAATAGTCTTGAGCTCCCTCCTCAAAGCTCTGCCGCTGATCATCGGCCAGGCGGCCCGGAAACACGCAGCGGTCAAAGACAAGCTGAAATCCAAGGACATGGTGCTGCAGATCAGCCTGCGCGACCGCAGCATCGCGCGGCATCTGATCGTTCGCGACGGGCGGGTGAGCGGCCGACCCGGCTTTCATCCAAAGCCCGATGCCGCGATGACCTTCAAGACGGTCGACACCGCGCTGGCGATGATGAAGCCCAATCCTGACTACGGCGTGGTCATCGACGCGCTGAAAAACTTCAAGGTCGTGGCGTCGGGCCGGGACGACTGTCTGGTGTGGTTCGGCCAACTCATGAACATGGTGACATCGGCCGGCTGGAAATACGGCACGCGCATGCGCGACGGCACGAAGCGCTATACCAACCTGACCAATGGCGGGCCGGTCCATGTCTATGTCAAAGGTGGGCGGATCATCCGCACCACGCCGGTCGATCTTGACGCGACCGACGCGGCGAGTTGGACCATCCAAGCGCGTGGCCGAAGCTTCCAGCCGAAACGGCAGGCAACGGTTAGCCCCCACGCCCTGACGTTGAAATCGCTGGTCTATTCCGAGCAGCGCCTGCTCTACCCGATGAAACGGGTCGATTTCGATCCGAACGGCGAACGCAATGTGCAGAACCGCGGCATCTCAGGCTATGTCCGCATCAGCTGGGAAGAAGCGCTCGATATTGTGACGGGCGAAATCCAGCGGATGAAGCGCGAGCATGGGCCCGGCGCCATATCGGTCCTCCACGCGGCCCATCAGCAATGGGGCAATATCAATTACTGGCTCTCGGCCCTCATCCGCTTCTCCAATCTGATCGGCACCACACGCATGGCGTTCAGCCCGATCAGTTGGGAGGGCTGGTATTGGGGCGCACAGCATCATTTCGGCAATAATCTGCGCCTCGGTTGCGCCAGCCCTTACGGCACGCTCGAAGACTGTCTTAAGGAGGCCGAGATGGTGGTCTTCTGGTCGAGCGATCCTGAGAGCACCGGCGGACTCTATGGCGGCGGCGAAGGTAGCCAGCGGCGGCTATGGGCTAAGGATCTCGGCATCGAGTTCGTGCATATCGATCCGAATTTCAATCAGACGGCACAGTTTCTCGGCGGCAAATGGCTGCCGGTGAAGGCTGGAACTGATCCGGCACTGGCGATCGCCATCATGTATCAGTGGGTGCTGGAGGGGCTCTACGACCAGGACTATGTCGCGAAGAACTCAACCGGCTTCGACGAATGGCGCGACTATCTTCTGGGGGTCTCGGACGGCGTGCCGAAGACGCCGGAATGGCAGGAGGCGGAGACCGGCATCCCGGCGAAGGATGTGCGTAGCTTGGCGCGCGCCTGGGGCAAGCGCAAAACCTATCTCGCCGCCGGCGGTATCGGCATTGGTCTCGGCGGCGCGTGTCGATCGGCAACCGGCGCGCAATGGGCGCGCTGCATGGTACAGATGATGGCGATGCAGGGCTGGGGCAAACCGGGTGTCAATTTCGGCAATCTTCAGTTCGGCACGCCGATGGACCTCAATTTCTACTTCCCGGGCTATGCCGATGGCGGGATTTCCGGCGACGTCGTCAACACCGCCGCAGCACTGCACAACTATCAGCGCATGCCGCATATCCTGACCATGAACACGGTCAAGCAGATCATCCCGCGCCAGCATTTTCCCGAAGGCATCATCGAGGGCAAGTGTTCCGGGCATCTGTGGGACGGCATGTCGCTTGAGGGCCAGTTCCCAGAATACCAATACCCGCTTCCCGGATATTCGAACATTCACATGCTGTATCGCTTCGGTGGATCATCGCTGGGGACGGTCGTCAACGCGCAGCGCTATATCGAGGCCTACCGGCATCCCTCACTCGAATTCGTCGTCAACCAATCGATCCTGAAGGAAAACGAGACCGAGTTCGCCGACATCATCCTGCCGGCCTGCACCAGTTTCGAGCGGTGGGATATCGCGGAATCCGGCAATTGCTCGGGCTTCGTTACCCATAGCCAGAACCAGCTCAATCACCGCGTCGTCGTGATGCAGCACAAATGCATCGAGCCGCTGGGCGAATCCAAATCGGACTATCAGATCTTCCTCGATATTCTGACCAGGCTTGGCGCGGGCGCCATGTTCTCCGAGGGTGGATGCGACGAGCTGACCTGGTGCAAGCGCATCTTCGACGGATCGGATTTGTCGAAAATCGTCAGCTGGAAGGAATTCCTGCGCAAGGGCTACCACGTCATTCCGCCCGACCCGGACACCATGCGCACGCCGGTGGAAATGCGCTGGTTCGCCGAAGGGCGTGCCAAGGACACGCCGGAAATGAACCCCTTGCCGTCGCAATACGCGGGCACGGTCGGCCAGGGTCTTGGCACGCAATCATCGAAGTTCGAATTCGTGCCCTCGACCCTGCGTAGGATCGAGCAGAACGATCCCGACCGCCCCGCCGTCAACCGCTACATCCCGTCCTGGGAGGGCAGCCATAGCGCGGCACTGTTCAAGAAATTCAGCCTGCAACTGATCACGGTGCATCCGACCTATAGTTTCCACACCTATGGCGGCAGCGCCGATAGCCAGGTCAACTCGGTCGAAGATCACCGCATCCTGGTCGACGGCTACCACTATTGGATCTTGCGGATGGGCAAGGAGGACGCGGCGAAGCGCGGCCTTCGGCAGCACGATCTGGTCAAAGTCTATAACGACCGCGGTGCCGTGATCTGCGCCGTCGATATAGCCCCCTTGATGGCGCCAGGCGTGGTCAAGGCATTCGAATCCTGCGCCGTCTACGATCTGATCGACACGCCGGACGGCCAGGTGGATCGCGGCGGCTGCCTCAACCTACTCACCCCGCCCCGCACCATGTCGAAAACCGCTGACGGGATCGCGCCCAATTCATGCCTGGTCGAAGTGCAGCGATGGACGCATGTCGCGAAGGAGGTCGCATGAACCGCTGGAACCTGATTGTCGATGTCGAGAAATGCAACAACTGCAACAACTGCGTGATGGCGGTGAATGACGAGTATGTCGGCAACGACTTCCCGGGCTACGCCGCCGCCCAGCCGCAACAAGGCCATGGCTGGTTCACGATTGATCGGCATATCCGCGGCGACCAGCCGATGGTCGACGTGACCTATGTCCCGCGCACCTGCAATCACTGCGATGATGCACCCTGCATCAAAGCGGGCGGCGGCGTGGTCGCCAAGCGCCCCGACGGCATCGTTGTCATCGATCCGGCAAAGGCCAAGGGCCGCAAGGATGTTGTCGATAGCTGCCCTTACGGTGCGATCTTCTGGAATGAGGCACAGCAACTGCCGCAGCATTGGATCTTCGACGCACATCTGCTGGATGACGGCTGGATAGAACCGCGCCCGGTTCAGGCTTGCCCGACCGGCGCGCTGATTTCCGTCAAAATCTCCGATGCGGCGATGAAGGCGAAGGCCGATGACGAGGACTTGAGCGTGCTGTCGCCCGAACTCAACACCAAACCGCGCGTGTATTATCGCGGCCTGGGAAAGACGCAGACCTGCTTTCTCGGCGGCAATGTGTCGACCCGGACCAGCCAAGGCCTGGCCGAGAATGTCGAGGGCGCGCTGATTGAGCTGGAGCTCGCTGATCGCGCCGACCGCATCAAGGCTGAGAGCGATCTCTACGGCGACTTCAAAATCGACGGGCTGGCCCCAAATGCCGGCAAGTTCACCTTGCGCATCAGCCATCCAGACCACGGCACCCGCGATATCTCGGGCGAGCTCAGCGCCAGCCAGTATATCGGAACGGTCGAACTCTGAAGCGAACTCCTTCACCAGCCGGAGGACCAAACCATAATGAGCACAACGGCGGAAGCGTCGTCCGGATTTGCGCCACTCTCCCCGGACTATCTCAGAGACCCGACCCCGACCTTGAAGCGCTTGCAGCGGGAGAGCCCGGTCTTTCACTATGCGCCACTCGATTGCTGGGTGGTCACCCGATACAAGGATTTGACGGAAGCACTGAAGGACGTCGACAGGTTTTCATCGCGTGCGACCGGCTTCATTCGCCCGCCCGCCGATCTGGCACCGCTGGTTCCCGATCTCAGCGTCGAAGAGATCATCATCACGATCGATCCGCCCGATCACTCGCGGCACCGTAATGCGATGGCGCAGGGCTTCCTGGCCGCCGTCATTATGCGCATGGGGGATGTCGTCCGCGCTCATGCCAATCAGCTGATCGACGGGTTTGCTCATCGTGGCCGGATCGATGTCATGGCGGAGTACGCCGTGCCGCTGACGATGAACACGATCGTCGAAATCCTGGGCGTCCCGCCTGAGCGCAAGCCGGATTACCGCCAATGGAGCGAGGATTTCTTCTTCCTGCTGACGCCGCGCGTTCTGGGTGCCGCCAATGACACCGAATTGCGCGTCGTTCCGCCTGAGGAATTGCACGCGCGCTGGTCGCGTCTGGCTGAGGCAAACCGATTTCTGTCGGATTATGTCGATTTGCGTCAGCGCGAGCCGGGCGACGACGTGATCTCGGCCATGCTACTGGCGCATGAGGCGGACGGGACACCGTCAATTGGCCGAAGTGCGGTGATCCGCCACTTGATTTCCCTGATCGGTGCCGGTCACGACACGACCGCCAACACGATCGCGCATCTCGTGCAGAATTTCTCCGATTGGCCCGACCAGCGCGACCTGATCATCGCCGACCCATCCCTAACCGCCAACGCGGTTGAAGAGGGGCTGCGCATGCGCGGCTCGGTTCCGGGTAATTTCAGGGTTACCACGGTCGATGTCGAAATGAGCGGCGTCACGATACCCAAAAACTCGCTGGTCTATCTGCTATCCGCCGCCGGCGGACATGACGACGAGGTTTTCCCTCAATCAGAGCGCTTCGATGTTCGCCGGGTGAATGCATCCCGGCATCTGGCCTTCGGCTTTGGCCGGCATAGCTGCATCGGCAACGGCCTTGCCCGGCTGCAGGCGCGGATAGCCATCCAGGAGCTCTACCGTCGTCTGCCGACGCTTCGCGTCGTACCCGGTTTCCAGCGGCACTATCTGCCTTTGATGACCGTGACGGGGCTTCAGGGGCTCGATGTGGAATGGAGCAACTAAGCAGGGAGTGAGCGATGGCGTTGGAGCCGGTCAAGTTTCGTGGCCTCGATCATGTCGGGCTTTCCGTGCCGGATATCGACGCGGCCGGGCGCTTCCTTGAGGAAGGGCTCGGCGCCCAACTAATTTATCAACTGCATGGCCCGTCCGATCCGCCCTTCGCAGGTCCGCAATTTGAAGCAGCACTCAATGTCCCGCCCGGAACCCGGCTAACCGCGATCAGGATGTACAAGCTCGGGACCGGCCCGGGCGTCGAACTCTTCCAATATCAAGCAGATGGGCAGCGACCGGCCGCGCGCGCTTCGGATTACGGCTGGCAGCACATCGCCGTCTATGCCGACGATCTCGACGCCGCACTCGAACGATTAGTCGCTGCGGGTGGCCGAGCGCTCAGTGAGCCATGGCTCCTCCCCGGCATAGAAGGGGGCGGGGGTAATCGAGTCTGTTTTGTTCAGACGCCCTTCGGCGTGCTTGTCGAACTCATCTGCTATCCCTCGCCGCAAGGTTACGAGGCTACGACCCCATTGCGACGCTGGAAGCCGCCGGCATAGCCTCGTGAAGCGCGTCTACGGTGCGATCGCTTGTCGTCTATTTCCTCTCGATAGCGTCTGTATCGGGCTTCAACTTCAGCTGACCAATGCACCAACCAAATTATCGCGCTCTGATCACCAGACTCTCTTCCCCTACGCCCGAACGATCACCGAATCCCGTACCGTCAAACTCACCGGAATCCGCGTTTGCCGCACCGCCATCCCCGGATCGTTGATCGTCGCCAGCAACTGCAGCACCCCTTGCCGCCCCATTGCCTCGGCGTCCTGGCGGATCGTCGTCAGGCGCGGCGTTACAAGATCGGCCGAGGAGATATCATCGAATCCCACGATCGATAAGTCCTGGGGCACGCGGATGCCGGCGTCGCGCAACCCCTCCAGCAGGCCGATGGCGATATAGTCGCTGGCCGCAAAAATCGCATGCGGGCGAGCAGGCAATGCCTGGATGAGGGAGGCGGCCTGCTGACCAAACTCGCGGCTAAAGAAACCGTGGAACACCAGTTCGTCACGGAACCGGATATCCGCCTCCATCAGCGCCGCCCGGTAGCCGCTCAAGCGTTCCCCCACGCTCATCAACGGGGCCGGGCCGGTGACATGGGCGATGTGGCGATGGCCGTGTTCGGTCAGATGCCGCACGGCCTCAAAAGCACCTTGCCGGTTGTCGCAGAAAATCTTGGTGACAGCCGTACCCGGAATATCCTCATCCAACAGGATGACCGGTCGGTAGCGGTTCATCTGGTCGCGCAGCAACCCGTCATCCGGGCGGTTGGAGGCAAACAGCAGTCCATCGACCATATGCGTATCGAGCCAGCGCAGGAACTCGATCTCGCGATCCACGTCGTTGCGGCCTATGCCGAGGATCAGACTATATCCCGCCCTTGCCGCCTCATCCTCCGCCCCCTCCGCCATTTCGGCATAAAACGGGTTGGAGATTTCAGGCACCACCAGGCCGATCGTCTCACTGCGCCCGGTGCTGAGCCGCTGCGCCAAGAGGTTGCGGCGAAATCCCAGCGTCTGAATGGCGGCTTCGATCCGCTCCACCGTTTTCGGCGGCAGGGTTATCTTGTGGTTGAGGTAGCGCGAGACGGCAGCCTTCGACAGGCCGGCCAGATCGGCGACGTCCTGGATCGTGGTTTCCTTCTCGGCCATCTTCATCGCTTTCGCTGCTAAACTCGCCCCTGTGACAAGGTTTCGAGTTGACAAGGCCGGCGGCGCCAAGGGAGCTTTAGTTAACCGGTTTATCTGCCGTTTCACTGGAGATCAAGATTCAAATCCCGCCCACGGAAAGTTCCATTGCTGAGCCCAGCGTCCCCGACGACTGCGTGGCGATCGTCGAGGCAATCAAACTGGTCGTCGGCGATTTTGACGACCGCGCGACCAACGAGGTTTCCGGCAAGGGCGGACGAACCTTCTCCTTTTTCCCGACCGCTGTGACGGACAACATCCCGCCGCTCTCCCATGCCTTGTCTGAGGCGATCTGTCTGCTCGCGCGCCTGCATATCGAACATGGCGCAGACGCGACGCTGGGCGTGGGGGAGGAAGATCGCGGCGCCATGATCACCGCCGATATCCTGCGCCAATATCGCCTGCCGCGCACACTGGCCCGCTGGACGCCGTCAGGCGCACCGGGTGAAGTCGCGGTCGGCATCGCCAATGAATATCTGGCGGAGGGCTCGACCCAGCTCTACCTGAACGGTGTCAGGCCGGACGATAAGATCCTGTTGGTCGACGATCTGGTCAGTACCGGCGGCACGCTGGTCGCCCTGGCCGAGGCGATCACCCTCGCCGGCGGGAAGGTGGTGGAGATCTTTACCATTGGCGAGAAGACGGAGAATGGCGGCCGCGCCCATGTCGCGGAAATGACGGGACTGTCGATCAAGACGCTGCTCGCAACCGATCTGTTCGATCGTGGACGCGGCCTGCGCTCGCGCGTGCTCCATGTCAACCTTGGCCGGATCGATCGACATTGCTTTGATCTGGTCGCCCAGCATTTTCCACCCGGTTTCTGTCGCCCAGGATCGGGCGACGATTGGTCCGCCGAACAACCAATAGCCATCGCGGGATAACCATCATGACTTTGCCGTCGCCTTATCGCGTTGACTGGTCGCCTGCTGGCGTATTCGGCGAGGCCGAGCCAGCGCATTTCATCGGCCACTATCCGGTGCGGCTGAAGGATGGCTGTCACCTGACCTTGCCGCTGGTCCCACTGCCGGGCGGCGAAAAGGCCATCGCTCTGCTGATGTCCAACCAAACCAGCTTTGAGGTTGAACGGAACATCGCGGTGCGCATGACCGACTTAGCGCGCGAAGCGGCCCCCGAAGCAGTGGTCGGCATACCAACCCTGGGCCTTATCTATGCAAGACCGATGGCCGAAGCGATCGGCCTTGCCGACTATGTCGCCTTGGGCCACAGCCGAAAATTCTGGTACGACGATGCGCTGTCGGAAGCCGTCGTCTCCTCCACCAGCCCCGACCAGACCAAACGCCTCTATCTCGATCCGGCGTTGCTCGAACGCGTGAATGGCAAGCGCGTCGTGGTGGTCGACGATGTGCTGAATACCGGTGCCACCATGGCGGCGGCAATCCGATTGTTGCAGAGGGCCAATGCAACGATCGTCGCCATCACCGCCGTTCTGACCGAAGGGTGGGACTGGTTTGGCGAGCTGGCGCGGATCGATTCGGGCATGCCAAGTTTGGTTCGGTCGCTGGGACATATACCGCTATTCGGCCTGACCGATCAGGGCTGGGCGCCTTTGCCCGAAACCAAGGCGAGTGCCTGTCCGGGCATCTAGGGAGGAGATCTTGGGTAAAACGCGGAAAATCCTGCTGGCGGGGGAGACCTGGGTCAGCTCTGCCACCCATGTCAAAGGCTTCGACCAGTTCTACAGCGCCTCTTATCACTCCGGTGCTGGCGATTTCCTGCGGGCCTTTGACGGCACCGGCATCCAAGTCGACCACATGCCGAACCACGAATGCGCGGAGAAATTCCCCGATACGATGGCGGCACTCGACGCCTATGACGCGGTTCTGTTGTCCGATATCGGGGCGAACACGCTGCTGTTACCGCCTGCCGTGTGGCTGCACGGCAAGCCAGCACCTAATCGCCTGACCCTGTTGCGCGACTGGGTAGCGAAGGGCCGCGGGCTGATGATGATCGGCGGCTACCTGACCTTTCAAGGAATTGACGGTAAAGCGCGCTGGGGACGCACGGCGGTCGAGCAGGCGCTGCCCGTCACCTGCCTGCCCTATGACGACCGGCTGGAGGTGCCGGAGGGGTTTCAGGCCGTGGTCACGGGTCCGGACCATCCGGTGCTGCGGGACATGCCGGCATCCTGGCCAGTGCTGCTGGGGGCGAATGAGGTGGTCGTGCGGGATCGGCCCGACTGTCAGGTTCTGGCCCGCTTGCCAGATGAGAATGGCGGCCATCCGCTTCTCGTCGCCGGCACATGGGGCGAGGGACGCACGATCGCCTGGACGTCCGATATTGGGCCGCACTGGGCGCCGAGGGATTTTGTGAACTGGCCGGCCTACGCCACTCTGTGGCGCAACGCGGTCGCCTGGCTCGTCAAAGACGCCTGATGCGGGCAGCGATCGGCCTGCTCCTGATTTTTCTCTGCACCGTTGGGCAGACGGCCGAAGCCGAGCCCCTGCATCCTGTCCGCCTCGTCTATTTCTGGCCGGTTCAGGGGTTTCTGCTGATCCCGATCGTGGTCGGCCAGAAGCATGGCCTCTATGAGAAGCACGGGCTGGATGTATCGATCGTGTTGCCGCCCGATGCGCAGACCACGGCGCGCATGCTGGCGGTTGGCCAGGCCGAGATCGCGATGGAGCCGCGCACCGATGTCGTATTCGCTGCGGATATTGACCTGCCGCTGATCTCCATCGCGAATTACGACCAGCATAATAGCTGGTGCGTAATAGCCCGGCCCGGGCATGCGGTGGACCTGACCTCGCTCAAGGGCAAGAAGATCGGCATCTTCTCTGATTCCTGGTCGGCCGTGATGATGCGCATGCTGTTTGACCGGACCGGCATCACCAATCCCGACGATGTCGAACAGATCATCACCCAGTTCGAGGACATGCCGCTGATGCTCGCCGGCCGCATAGATTTCTCGACCAACACCGCCCCGTTCGCGATCGCCGAGTCGGTCGTCGCCCTCGGCAAAGAGCCGAGCATGGCATGCGCCGATCGTATCGGTATCGCCGACATCCCCGTCTGGTCGTTCACCGCCACGCCTGGCTGGCTGAAGGCGCATGGCAGCGATGCCAGAGAATGGCTCGCGGCAACGAATGAGGCGCTGGAGTGGAGTGTCGCCCATCCGAAAGAGGCCGCACAACTGTTCGCCGAGACCTATCCGCTGGTCGATAGCCCGCTTTATGACGATGTCGGCTGGGTCGCCACCCTGCCCTATCTCGGCGATCCGGGCGCGTTTTTGCGTCAGACCGACGCGTCCTGGCAAGTCCTGGCTGACGGCATGAAGGAGGCTGGGCTGATCCCGACTGTCAAACCGCTTTCGACGTACTACACCAACGAATTCCTGCCGAGGTAACGCCATGACCGTCCCCACTAAACTCGAGACATTCAAGGCCGCGCAGGACATCGCCCGGTCGGTTCTGGCCGAAATCACGCGCTATATCGTGCCGGGCGCCACGGAGGCGCTGCTGCACCAGGAATGCCACCGTTTGATGCTGGCCCATGGCGCATCGGGCTATTGGGGCAATACGCCGGCCTTTGTATTGGCCGGCGATCGGTTACGCGATTCGGTGTTCGACCATCGCTACAAGCCGGCCGAGATCCCGTTCGGCGAGGACGAGATGATTACCATCGATGTCGGCCCGCGCATCGGCGATTGCCTGGGCGACTGCGCCCGGTCGTATTTCCTGAAACGCGGGAAATTGGTGACGGCGGAACAGGCGGGCGAGGAACAGGCGGCCGGCATGGCGCTGGAGGCGATGCTGCATGCCGCCTTCGTCAAACGCGTCACGCCGACCACGACTTTCGCCGAGATTTACCGCGAAATGAACGCGCTGGTTCAGGATGCCGGGTTCGAGAATCTCGACCTGCTCGACAATTACGGGCACAGCCTGGAAAAGGAACCGGCCGATTTCATCCTGATGGACGGCAAGAACGATCGAACGCTCGGCAGCGTGTCCTATTTCACTTTTGAGCCGCATATCGCCCGGCCGGGCAGCCGCTACGCGGTCAAGTTGGAAGAGGTGTATTATTTCGATGACGGCGCTGTGAGGATGCTCTGAACTCCCACCCGAAACTATCGATCACCAACCTGTCCCATCGCTTCGGTGATAATCAGGTGCTGGACGGTATCAACCTCGATATAGCCGAGGGTGAATTTGTCTGTCTGCTAGGCGCATCGGGCTGCGGCAAGAGCACGCTGTTCAACGCCGTTTCAGGCCTGCTCAAGGTCGATAGCGGCTCGATCAGACTTGGGGCTGAGGATGTCATCGGCAAGCCGGGACAGGTCGGCTACATGCTGCAGAAGGATTTGCTGCTGCCCTGGCGGACGGCGCTCGACAATATCGTGCTCGGCGCATCGCTGACGCGGGGTGCGACACGAGCGGACAAGGACAAGGCGGCGGCGCTGGCGACGCATTACGGCCTCGGCGGTTACCTAAATCACTATCCGAGCGCTCTGTCGGGCGGCATGCGCCAGCGCGTGGCGCTGATGCGCACGATCGCGGCGGGGCGCGAGGTGATGCTGCTCGACGAACCGTTCGGCGCGCTCGACAGCCAGACACGCTTCACCATGCAGCGCTGGCTGCTGCAGGTATGGGGCGAGACGAAACGCACCATCCTGTTCGTGACGCATGACATTGACGAAGCGCTGTTCCTGGCCGACCGCGTCGTCGTCATGCTGCCCCGCCCGGGGCGGATCGCGCGTATCCTCGACGTCAATCTGACACGCCCGAGAGAGGTGGACTGCATGGCATCCGCGCCCTTCATGGCGTTGAAGGCCGATGTGCTGAAGCTGCTCTATGATTAGGAGAGTGACCGCGACATGACCCTATCGAAGGCTATCATCCGCCATCCGGTCATCGCCCAGATCTGTTTCTGGATCGTCGCCCTGTTGCTAATCGGCGTGCTGTGGCAAGGGGCGGTCGTGATGTTCGAGGTGCCGCGCTTCGTCGTGCCGACGCCGGCCGCGACCATCGAGATGCTGTTCAATAACGGCCCAATGGTCCGCGAACTCCTGTGGCAGACCTTCAAGGAGACTGTCAGCGGCTACATTATCGGCGCCGCAGTCGGCTTCCTGCTCGCCGTCTTCATGTCGCAGTTGCCGTTGATGGGCCGCCTCATCTATCCGGCGTTGGTAACCTCACAGGCAATTCCGATCGTCGGTATCGCGGCCCCGCTGGTGATCATTTTCGGCTTCGGCATGACGCCGAAGCTGATCGTCGTCGGCTGGATCGTGTTTTTCCCGGTTGTGGTCAATGTCATGGATGGCTTGGCGCAGGTCGATCAGGATCAGATCAACTTGGCTAGGCTGCTCGGCGGCACACGGCTGCGCACATTCCTGATCGTCAAGCTGCCGGCCTGCCTCGGCCCGCTTTTCTCCGGACTCAAGATCGGGGCATCCTACGCCGTTACCGGTGCAGTGATCGGCGAATGGACCGCCTCGTCGCGAATGGGGCTCGGCACCTATCTGCTCTCCGCCAACGCCCAGATGAACACGCCGGGTGTTTACGGCGCGATGCTGCTGATGACCCTGATCGGCGTCGGATCCTTCGTCACCCTGCTGGTGATCGAGTATGTCGCCACGCCCTGGCGCCACCGCGCGACATCGCCATGGCGGCGGGTACGGGACTGACGGACCTCGTCCACATCCCGCACGCCAATCTATAGCGGTCGGCATATTGCGATGAGGCTGCGTCTCAAATAAACTTCTCGTTGTATAGGCCCATAGATGTGGATTTGTTTTGACGAGGGTGACTTTGATGGCAGCAGGTCGGCGACGCTTCGGTGTGAGTAGACTCAGTCTTCTTGGAGCTGTGCTCAGCGCACTGGTCGCCCTGCCGGTGCTTGCCGGAGATGTGACGGCGCCATTGGTTCACGCCCAGGACCGCTGGCTCTACAAAAACAACCATGAAGTCAATGGCGTCGGACATCCGAGCGAGGATGAATCAACGGTCGTGCGAGTCTCCGCCGGCGGCATTCTGATGGCTACCAGAACACTCGGATCGAACCTGCCACCGAAAGAACAATTAGTGGGATCGGATTGGAGCAGATCCCGAAGCGTCAACGGCGTAGACAAAGTCGTCAACAGGCCGCTGGCATTCCCGCTTAGCGAGGGGAAAAATTGGGTCATCGACTACCGGGAGGACAACCCCAACAGAGAGCATAAATACGAAATTTTTCACTCGAAATTTGTCGTAACGGGCTGGGAACAAGTGACCGTTCCGGCCGGCACATTCAACGCACTGAAGATTGAGTCCGACGGGCAATGGACAGCCGAAAACGCGCCCGCTGTATCGACGGCATCAACTACCCGCGCGGATGGTCAGGGGGCAACGGCCATTGTTCAAGCAAACAAGGTTCAAGCCACGATCGGCACTGGACGCACATACAAGGCATTCTGGTATGTGCCTGAGGTGAAACGCTGGGTTAAGAGCGTCGAAGAATATTACGGCTCCAACGAAGTACTAACCTCACGCTATTCGAGCGAACTGGAATCCTACACGGTCGCCCAGTAGCGATCGATAGACGACGTAACCAACCGACGGATATCACGGCTACTTCTGCCAGCGCCGCCAGGGCGTCATCGGCTTGTAGCGCGGCGGGTCAGTCGGGCCGGTCTTCGTCACTTCGATAAGCCCCCGCTGAGCCAGATGAGCGACCGCCATCTGCGCGGCGCGTTTCGATAAGCCCGTCTTCCAGGCGAGGTCTTGATAACTCAACGCTACGCGATCGCCCTCGCCAGACGACCAGATCGCCAGCAGAACCAGAAAGGCCGATGGCCGTCGGTCATGCTCGACCAGATCGGCCATGAGCGTATCGAGGATATAACGGTCGAGCGTGACGGTGTCGTTCATTACTATAGCATTGAGATCGCAACTACCGTCCGTCAACCTCCTATCCTAGAAAGATCGAAAGCTCGGAGGTGCAGATGATCACAAAGCTGAAATTTGCTTCGATCCCAACCAGCGATCAGGATGCAGCGGTTGATTTCTGGACCAACAAGGTAGGCTTCAAAGTTCTGACGGACCAGCCGATGGGACCGGGCAAACGGTGGATCGAGCTTGGCATCAAGGGTGCCGATACGTGCATTGTTCTATTCACGCCGCCGGGCCATGAGGAGCGGATCGGCACGTTCTTCAACGGCTCGTTTGCCTGCGACAACGTTGAATACACCTATAAGCAGATGACCGCGAAAGGCGTCGTCTTCGAGGGACTGCCGGAAAAGCAGCCCTGGGGTACCTTCGCCAAGTTCCGTGACCCCGACGGCAATAGTTTCGTGCTGTCTAGTGGTTAGGGGCCTATTGGGGTTTCTACCACAAGGTCGGGGCGATCGGCGCTGCGGCTTCACGCGTTACCGATGCCGCCGGCCAGATCGTAAACGGGCCGATGCAGGTGCCGGGCGGACAGTGGATCGTCCAGTGGAAAGACACCCAGGGCGGCATGATTTCGCTGGTATCGTGGGCGCAACAACGCGTTAAAGATGAGGCCATCCGGGCGCCGCCGCGCTAGGGTGACTTATCATGGCGGATTACGAATGGCGGGCCGGCACGGCGGCCGAGGGGGGCGTGCTCGGCTGGGTGCGGGAATCGGCCAGGCTCGCCGGGATATGCGGCGTCTTGTGGTTCAGCTTCAGCTGGTTTCAGTTCGCCGTGCCAATCGTGCTCGCCAAGCTGGACGGCATGACCGTAGACGCGTTTCGCATCTACGACCCGCTTTGGGATTTTGGCGCCAACAACATCGCAGTCGGGCTGACGCTGATCGTATTGTGGCTGGGGGTTCGCCTGCTCGAACGGCGGTCTTTTGCCGAACTACTGTCCCCTGACCGGCGCTTCCGCTTCTCCCTGTTCATGCGTGGTTTTGCGGTCTGGGTCGTCGCGATGACGATCGTCCGGGTAGCGCTGTCGTTCGCCGGCTTGCGAACGCCGCTGGTCGCCCGCCTTACGCCAGGATTCGACACACTCTGCCTTGTCGCCTCGACCTTCCTGATCCAGGCACCAGCGGAAGAGATGATCTTTCGCGGCTATCTGACCACGCGCATTGCCGCCCTGGTGCCTTTGCGCGGCGTCCTGCCCACCGCAATCGGCGTGATTGGCAGCTCCGCCGCCTTCGCGCTTATCCATTTCTACCACGCCGCCGGAACCGCGCAGATATTCCTACTCGGTCTCGGCTGTTCGCTGGTGCGGCTGATTGATCGACGGCTGGAGCGCGCGATGGGGCTGCACACCGCCCTCAACGTCATGATCGCGGTCGTGTTCGGCTTGAATGGCCCACGGCATTACTGGCCGTCGCTGATGCGCCTGCCGCCGGCGCCCCGCGCCGACTGGATTGATGTTATCGGCCTGACAGCAACCTTCGCGCTGATGCTGGCCGTCACTTATGGCCCAGCCCTGGTGCGCGGCCGAGCTCAGGCAGCTCCCTCATAAGCCTGCTTCAGCCAGGCTTCGATTTCGTCGTCGACATCGTCCAGTTTCGTCAGTTTCACGCGATGGGTGAACATGGCGTTGAAACTGCCCGATGCCTCAAGCCTTCCCTTGGGCTCGACACCAACCAGGATCAGACCGAGATCGAGCCGCGTCTTGGTGCTCGGCTGGATCAGCGCGAATTGCTTGCGCCGACGGATGCTGACATTGGCCTTTTTCGGTGCGATCTCGACATCAGCGCCGAGATCGAGCGCCACGTCGACCAGGCGGTGATAAAGCGGGCGAAGGCTGGCCTTGTCGCCCTCAAAGAGATGCGCCACAGGATCGTCGGATGAGCGGGGAGCTGCCGCCTGCAACGCATGCTTGGCAACGTGGTTGGCATGGCCATGCGAAAGCCCGTGCGCCGATTTCAGCCAGGCGACAATCTGGCCGTGTTTCTCCAGCGCCTCCGCCCGGATGAGATCGCCCCATTGCGCAACAGAGCGACCGGTCGCCGCCTCGATATTGCGCTCGAAGGTCTGGATTGCCTGATCGACCGTGCCCATGACGCCTCACCGCCGCTTTGTGTTGTTCTGGTGCCACGTTACCACGGAGTCGATAGCCGCTCGACCGCCCCATGTTAACGAAGATCGTTGCCCCGCGACGCGCGGCACGCCACGATAAGGAATGCTTATTCGACTGACCCTGCTCGCCCTGCTGAGCATCGCTCTCTGCGCCCCGTCTTACGCGGCGCCCGTCACCATTCGCCAGATCGTTGAGGCGCTGGCGAAGGCGACGCCCGACCATCCGGCCGATTTCTCCGGATTCGATATGACCGAACTCGATCTGAGCGGTATCGACTTCAAAGGGGCAAAGCTGGTCGGCGCCAATATGTTCGGTGTCGATCTGACCGGCGCCAATCTGTCCCATGCGAATTTGACCCACGCCAATCTGAGCCGGGTCACCATTATCCGCGCCAATTTTTCACATGCCGACTTGACCGAAACGACCATGTATCTGCCCGCCGCCTTCTCAACTCTTACCGCGATTCCGAGTGAAGCGCCGAATTTTGAAGGCGCCATCTTTCGCAACGCCCATATCCTCGCCAAATTGTGCTGGTCGAATATGATCGGCGCCGATTTCACCGGTGCCGAGTTCGACGGAGGACGCAATCGGCTGCATGGGCCGGCGCGCACCGATCTGACGGGGGTGCAACTGATGCATGCCAATCTGCCAAATGCCAAGCTCGCTCGGATGGTGTTGGAGATGGCCGACCTCAGCCAAGCGAATCTCGCCGGTGCTGATCTCAATCACAGCGTCCTGGACTCGACCAAATTTACCGGGGCCAAGCTCGATAATGCCAATTTCAGCGATGCCGACCTGACCGATGCCGATCTGACCGGCGCCAGCATGAAGGGCATCAACCTGTCCGGTGCCGAGGGCCTGACCAAGGCTAAGGGACTGCCATGAAGCATTGGCAGATCTTCGTCGCGCTAGCGGCTTTGGCTTCGGTTATCGGCCCCGCCGCCGCGCGCGATGAGCGCGCAGATATCGCTCTCGTCCTGGCCGTTGACGTTTCAGGCTCGGTCGACGGCAAGCGCTACGTCTTGCAGATGGAGGGGATCGCCGCAGCACTGGAAACGCCGGAGGTTGAGCACGCGATATTGGGTGGCGCCCACCAATCCATGGAGGTGATATTGGTCGAATGGTCGACCAAGTCCAATGTCACCATCCCCTGGACCTTGCTGAGCAGCCCGGCCGATATTGCCCAGTTTGCGGCCAAAATCCGGGCGGCGCCACGCAACGGCGATCAATTCACCTGCATGTCGGTGGCGATGCGCCAGATCGCTGACAAATTGCTGGCGCAGATGCCGGTGCCGGCAGATCGCGTCGTTATCGACGTATCGGGCGATGGCCATGACAATTGCAATCCGGCCAAACCGGTTGAGACTGTCGGCGCTGAACTTGCGGCAAGCGGCGCCATCGTAAACGGCCTGCCGATCCTCGAAGGCGACGAGGCGACGACGCTGGAGGCCTGGTACACCAACCATGTTATTGCCGGCGCCGGTGCTTTCGTTCTGCCGGCCGCAGGGTTCAACGATATCGCGAACGCCATGCGCCACAAATTCGTTACCGAAATCAGTTCGGCCGAACCGCCCCCGATCGACCTCAACCAAGGCGACCGCTGATCGTGTTTTCTCCGACCCGGATGGCGCAAGGGCGCCTGCATTACGGCTGGATTATCGTTGCCGTGACGTTCCTGGCGCTGATCGCCGCAGCGGGTGTGCGCGCGACGCCGTCCGTGATGATCGTGCCGCTAGAGCACGAGTTCGGCTGGAACCGGGCGCAGATTTCCGCGGTGATCTCCGTCAACATCCTGCTGTTCGGCCTGGTCGGACCGTTTTCCGCTGCCCTGGTCGACCGCTATGGTCTGCGTCGGGTCGTAAGCTTGGCCCTTGTCGTTCTGTGTAGCGGGGTGGCGGCTGCGCCGCTGGTCGCCACGCTGTGGCAATTCTTTCTGGTCTGGGGTGTGGTTATTGGGGTTGGCAGCGGCATGGTGGCGAATTCGCTGGCCGCCTTGGTTGCCAATCGCTGGTTTACCGAACGGCGAGGTCTCGTCACCGGCATCCTGACCACCAGCACCGCGACTGGCCAATTGGTCTTCCTGCCCATGTTGGCGGAGGTGATTGGCATTTATGGCTGGCGGGGAGCCGCATTGACGGTTGCCGGGACGACAGCACTCGTCCTACCCGTCGTCGCCCTCCTCATGCGTAACCGCCCCCAGGATATCGGCCTGCAGCCCTTCGGCGCCACGACGATCGAGGTGCCCCCGATCGCCACCGGCAACCCGCTGCTTGCCCCCTTGCTGACGCTGCGCCAGGTTTCGCGCAGCCGGGATTTCTGGCTACTCTTCGGCACGTTCGCGGTTTGCGGCGCCAGCACAAACGGCTTGATCGGGACCCATTTGATTTCGGCCTGTGTGGAAAGCGGCATCACCGAAACCAAGGCGGCAGGGCTGCTGGCGGCGATCGGCGTTCTGGATTTCTTCGGCACGACCGGATCAGGCTGGCTGTCCGACCGGTTGGATAATCGCCGCCTGCTCGCCTGGTATTACGGTTTGCGGGGTTTGTCGCTGCTGTATCTGCCCTTCGCCTTCACCGACAGCATCTGGGGCCTGCCGTTGTTTGCCGTCATCTATGGCCTGGACTGGATCGCCACCGTGCCGCCCACCGTCCGGCTGGCGGCCAATGTGCTGGGACGCGAGAAGGTCGGCATGGTGTTCGGCTGGATCGCTTGCGGCCATCAGCTTGGAGCGTCCGTTGCCGCATTGGCGGCCGGTGCGCTCCGCAACGGGTTGGGCGATTACCAGGCCGCCTTCATGATCTCGGGTGGGATTTGCATAGGTGCTGCTGCCCTGGCGCTGGCCATCAATCCGCCTGGCGCCGCTGCGGCACACCGGCTGGCGCCGGCGGAATAACCGGTCAGGCGACGATGATGTCGCGATGCACGCCGTCCACCGTATCCTCATAGGCTTGTAAGAGCCCACGCTCATAGGCCGCCACCCAGGATGCGAGGTTGCCGGCAGCGAACGCCGCCTGCGTCTGAGCACGCACTGCAGTCAAACGCGCTGGCTCGTTTAATAGCCGGACGGCGCGCTCGACATAATCATCCACCGATCGCGCAACCAGCGCGTCGCCTAGCCCGCCCGCACTCAACAGGCTGGCGGCAACGCGCGATGGCCAGGCTGGCCCGGCGATTGTGAGCACCGGCAGGCCGGCATTGAGCGCATCCAGCGTGGTCGAATGCCCACCCCACCGCAGCGCATCAAGCGCCAGATCGGCCGCCGCGATGCGTCCCAGATGATCTGGCCGATCGAGCCAGTCATGGGTGAAGCGCAGGCGATCGGCAGCAATGCCTCGCTCGGCAAAAAACCGCCTGAGATTGCGCTCAGCCAACGCGTCACGCCCTGGCGTGGTCGCGAACAGAAAGAGCCATAGTATGGCGTCGGTTCGCGCCAGAATGCGCGCCCAGGCAGTGACCGTGTCGAGCGACAATTTCTGCGGCGTCTGCAGCGAGACAATCACCCTGGCTTGCGTAGCGAATAGCGCATCGCGCGATGGCGGCGGCGATACCGGTTCGGGCGACACCGGCAGCCAGGGATGCGGCAGGCGAATCACCCGTTCTACAAAGTCGCTGCTTGCCGCTGGTGGCAGGATCACCGGATCGGCGACGATGTAATCGATGCAGCGCATGCCGGTGCTGCCGGCATAGCCCATGAATGAGATTTGCACTGTCGCTTCATGCGCCCACAGCGCCTGAACGCGGCTTGCCATCATATGGCCGCCGAGCTCGACCAATATGTCGATCCGTTCGCGCCGGATGAGCTTCGCCAGTTCATCGTCGGCCAGATCCTGCACCAAAATGACCTGATCCGCCCGTGCTGCGATCGCATCGGCGATACGGCGGTGACGCGACTCGTCGCTGGGCATTGCGGCGGACAGGATCACGATTTCGAACCGGTTGCGATCATGCGCGCCGATGATGTCGAGCATCAGACGGCCAACCGGGTGATCATGCAGATCGGCGGAGAGGTAGGCCAGCCGTTTCCGGCCGGCTTTGGCTTTCGCCTTGGCCGGACGGCGGCGATACTCTGGGCGGTCCCAGGCAGACTGGTTGAGCCGCGCATGGGCGCCGTCACCCTGCGTCATCAGGAAGCTGAAGCTCGGCATGCCGGGGGGCAATGACCCGGCAACGCAGAACGCCAGATGCGATCTGACGCGATCCTCGATGACAGCCAGTCCCGGATAATCGCAGATCGCCGTCTTTAGTTGGTAGAGCCGGTCGAGAAAATCGGCGCGCGTCGGATAGCGGATC
Organism: uncultured Elstera sp.; assembly: GCA_903931835.1. Classification (GTDB taxonomy): domain Bacteria; phylum Pseudomonadota; class Alphaproteobacteria; order Elsterales; family Elsteraceae; genus CAIZEE01. The sequence goes on along the minus strand of CAIZEE010000611.1, from coordinate 16,153 downwards.
AACGCTTGGTCGAGCACCGCGATCTGCCGCTCGATATCGCCGAGTTCGCCATAGAGATCGGCCAGGACGGTATAAACCTCCGGCTCATCAAGCCCATCGGCCACCGCGCGTGCGATCAGGCGGATCGCCGCCTCCACTTGCTTGGCCTCAGCCGCGACGATACCAAAATTATGCAGGATCAGCCGGACCGGCAGACCAAGCTCGATCGCCCGGGTAAAGGCCGTCCAGGCCTCATCGAAGGCTTTCGTCTCCGCCAAGGCGGTGCCGAGATTGGCCCACGCACCGATGTGGTCCGATTTGATCGCGATGCATTTGCGGAACCAGGCCGCAGCATCGATCGAACGATTGCGCATCAGCGCGATACGGCCCCTTAGATTGGCCGCCTCTGCTGGCTCGCCCAGCCGCTCCAGCTGGTCGGCAAGCCTAGCCGCTTCGGTGAATTTGCGCTGGCCAATCGCAGCGCCTGCGTCATCACGCAGCGATTGCGCCGATGAAGGGGTGGTCAAACCACTAGACCTCCAGCCCGTCGTTGTGGCACATAGGCCGCTCAAACCACACAGTCGAACGCGGGCGTGGTGGAACTGGTAGACGCGCCGGACTCAAAATCCGGTTCCGAGAGGAGTGTCGGTTCGATTCCGACCGCCCGCACCACTCTGTAAGGCTAAGCCTCGGCCTTCTTTGTGCTGAGCGCAGAGTCGATGCTGTCGTAACGACCGATCTGCACCTGATTGCGGCCACCCAATTTGGCTGCATAGAGTGCCTGGTCCGCACATTCGATCAATTGTTCGATCGTCGATTTCCGAACGAAACTGGCGACGCCGATACTGACGGTAAACTGCACCGTGCGATTGCCATCCGCAATCAGCTCGATTTTTGACACGGCCTTGCGCAGATATTCGGCCGCGATCGCAGCCCCCGCCTCATCGGTATTGGGCAATGCCACAACGAATTCCTCGCCACCATAGCGACAGAACGTATCGGTCGAGCGAACCTGACGATGGCAGGTTTCAGCGATGGCTTTAATCGCTTCGTCGCCGGTCGGATGCCCGTAAGTGTCGTTGATTTTCTTAAAATGATCGATATCGAGCAATAAAAGAGACAGGCCGGTGCCGTACCGCTCCGATATCTTGCGCTCGCGGTCCATCAGCACCATGAAATGACGGCGGTTATAGGCGCCGGTCAGCGGATCGGTCGTCGACAACTGATAAAGTGCATTCTCGACCGTGGTGACGCGCCACGTCATGAAGGCGATGCCGCATTCAGCAACGATCAATATCCAGATATTGACCCAGGTGCCGGCATCGCTATCCGCACCCGGTTCGAAGAACGCGGTCATGATCGCGGCGATGATGGTGCAGGCGAAAATAAGGATCGTCGCCCAGGTCCGCCGCACCGGATAGATCAGCGCGAAGGCCAGAACCAGCAACAACGATTCGTTGTAGGTCGATGGGGTGGAGATATCTAGAAAGAAGACGCCGACGCAATAAGCGATCGCGGCAACAAGAAAACCTAACTGTGTGGGCTTCAGCTTTGATGGCATATTTCAAATCTTCTGTTCTGAACCACCTGCGATTCCAACATCTTCTATAGGGAACCTTTTAAAAATCCAATCGGAATCACCACAATCGAACTGGAAAAGTACTGATACGAAGCATGCGCGCGTCGGGGCTGACAATTGAAACTCCCCACCGATCGCGAGAATTCCATCAGCTATGGTATCGGGATACCTCTGTGGATTCCCAGGCAACCGACAGATTTCAGACGCGCTTACACGATTCGAGTCGCCTTGGTCGGCCATGCGCATTAACTTCAACCGTGACCGGTGTCGGCTAGCCATTGGAGTGAGGCCGTGAAAAACAAAATCTATCCGAATGCTGCAGCGGCCCTTGACGGTATCCTGTTCGATGGGATGAGCATCCTATCGGGCGGCTTTGGTCTGTCGGGCAATGCTGAGCATTTAATTCAGGCAATCCTGGAAGCGGGCACCAAAAACCTGACCGTTGTCTCGAATAATTGCGGTACGGACGGCCACGGGTTGTGGGTCCTGCTCAATAACGGTCAGGTCAAAAAGATGATCTCGTCCTATGTGGGTGAGAACAAACTGTTCGAGAAGCTCTATCTCGACGGGAAGCTCGAACTTGAGTTGAACCCGCAAGGGACATTGGCCGAGCGCATCCGCGCGGGCGGTGCCGGCATCCCCGCCTTTTACACCCGCACCGGCTACGGCACAGTCGTGGCGGATGGCAAGGAAACCAAGGAATTCGACGGCGTTGGCTATGTGATGGAGCGCGGGCTGACTGCCGATCTCGCCATCGTCAAGGCGTGGAAAGCCGATACCGCCGGCAATTTGATCTATCGCAAGACCGCGCGGAACTTCAATCCGGTGATGGCGACGGCCGGCAAGGTGACCGTGGTCGAGGTCGAACATCTGGTGCAGGCAGGCGAACTCAACCCTGATCACATCCACACGCCCGGCATCTATGTCGATCGCATCATACAAGGCGACAATTATAAGAAATTGATCGAGCGCGTGACCACCCGTCCGCGCCCGACAGCCTGAAGGAGACCTGAACCATGGGCTGGACCCGCGAACAGATCGCAGCGCGCGCCGCACAGGAGCTGGAGGACGGCTTCTACGTCAATCTCGGCATCGGCATCCCGACGCTGGTGGCGAACTATATTCCCGATGGCCTGGACGTGACGCTGCAAAGCGAGAACGGCATGCTCGGTATGGGCCCCTTCCCTTACGAGGGGGAAGAGGATGCCGATCTGATCAATGCCGGCAAGCAGACCATCACCGAGCTTCCGACCTCGAGCTATTTCTCGTCATCGGACAGTTTCGCGATGATCCGCGGCGGCCATATCGATTTGACCGTGCTGGGGGCGATGGAAGTAGCGGAGAATGGCGACATCGCCAACTGGACCATCCCGGGCAAAGTGGTCAAGGGCATGGGCGGCGCGATGGATCTGGTCGCCGGCGTCAAGCGCGTCATCGTCGTCATGGAACACGCCAACAAGCAGGGCCAGTCCAAGGTGCTGAAGCGCTGCACCTTGCCGCTGACCGGGGCTGCCTGCGTCGACATGGTGATCACCGATCTCTGCGTCTTCGATGTCGACCGCAAGCAAGGCGGGCTGACGCTCGTTGAGATGGCGCCGGAAGTGACCCTCGCCGAGATCAAGGCGAAGACCGAAGCGTCGTTCAACGCAGGGAAGTTTGCTTAAAACCGCCCTGCGTTGAACGATACCAACCTTAGTCGGTTACGGTACTTCTTGCCTTCGCCACCGCCTCGCGGGTGACAGCGCCGGTTCCCTTGCCGAACTGCGCAATCGTGTAATTGGCAACGGCCGCCAGTTCCACGTCGGTATAGCCATGCGCAAATCCGGGCATGGCCTTGGCCCCAGTCGCGGTATCAATATGGCTGCCATAGAGCAGGACGGCCACCAGATTGGTGCCGCTCGGGTCCGTGACGCTCGGGCTGCCGAGCAAGGCGGCATAGGGCGTCGCCGATCCCGTACCGTTGGCGCGGTGGCAGGATTGGCAGGCCTCTTCGAAGATCTTACCGCCGAGCGCGATGTCGGGCTTGGCGGATACCGGGGCAGGCGCAGCGTTGCCCGGCTGCGGCGGTACCGTCTTCAGATAGGTCACCATCGCCTTGATATCGTCCGGCGTCAGATAGCGCAGCGAGTTCTCAATCGCCTCCGCCATTGGGCCGGAAGCCGAGCCGTGACCATCGGCATGACCGGTCGACAGGTACGAGGCCAGATCGGCATCGCTCCATCCGCCGATGCCGGCGGTCTTGTCGCTCGTGATATTATAGGCGTTCCAGCCTTGGATCGGCGCGCCGGCATAGGCGGATGACGATTTCAGCCCCTGCATGAAATTGCGCGGCGTATGGCATTGCTGGCAATGGCCGAGCGCCTCAGTCACATAGGCGCCGCGATTCCATTCCGCACTCTGCTTCGCATCGGGTTCGAAGCGATGGTCGGAGTTGTTGATCATATTCCAGCCGATCATCAGCGCGCGCTGATTATAGGGGAATTTGAGCTTGTCCTCCGCCACCTGGTTCGAGACGGGTGCGAGCCCCATGATATAGGCCTTCACCGCCAGCACATCCTCGCGCGTCATCAGCGTGTAGGAGGAATAGGGCATCGCCGGATAGAGATGCTTGCCGCCCCGCGCCACGCCTTTCTGCAGCGCTGAAATGAATTCCTCGTCGCTATAGCCGCCGATACCGGTCTTGGCATCGGGCGTGATGTTGGGCGAGTAGATCACGCCGAACGGCGTCTGGAAGGCTCGACCACCCGCGAAAGGCTGGCCGCCGGGTGCCGTATGGCAGGCTACGCAATCGGCAGCCCGGGCGAGATACTCGCCCTTGCCCATGCCCGTCTCGGCCGCGAATCCAAGTTGCGGCAGGGTAGCGAGCGCCACCCCTGCCATTGCCGCGATCAGCGCCCTCATGCTGACACCAGGGCGCCATTGCCGAAGGGAAGCGTTCGCAATCGCTTGCCGGTCGCAGCATGGATGGCGTTGCCGAGGGCGGCCGCCGAGGCCGCCGTGCCGGTTTCGCCGATGCCGCCGGGCGCTTCCGAGCTCTCGATCTGATAGACCTCGATCTTCGGCGCCTCGTCGATGCGCAGCATGCGGTAATCGTTGAAATTGCTCTGCACCACGCGACCATCCTTGTGATGGATCTCGCTATACATCGCTGCGGTCAGGCCGAAGATCACGCCGCCCTGGATCTGCGCCTCGATCGTGTCCGGATTGACCCGCTGGCCGGCATCGATGGCAACCACCGACCGACGCAGCTTGATCTCCGACGACGCCGTCACCTCGACCTCGAGGATATGCGCGACATAGGAGCCGAAGGCGAATTGCAGCGACACCCCGCGACCGACACCGGCCGGAAGCTTGCTGCCCCAACCGGATTTCTCCGCCGCCAGGTTCAGCACCGCGAGAGCGCGCGGGTTCTTCCCCAACATCGCCCGGCGGAACTCGATCGGATCCTTGCCGGCGGCAAGCGCGCATTCGTCGACAAAGCTTTCGACGACGAAGACGTTATGCGTCGGCCCGACACCCCGCCACCAGGCGGTCGTAACGCCTTGCGGTTCGGCCTGAACGTAATCGACAAAAGCCGCCGGCACCTCATAGGGCGTCTCCGCCGCGCACTCGATCGCGTCGAAATCGCCCGCCTTTTTGAAGAAGGCCGGCGCCCAGCGCGCCAGCACCGATGACCCGGTCACCCGATGCGTCCAGCCGACCAGCTTGCCATTGGCGTCGAGACCCGCAGACACGCGGTCGTAGTAATAGGGCCGGAACAGGTCGTGCTGAATATCCTCTTCCCGGGTCCAGATGAACTTGACCGGATAGGAAACCTGCTTCGCCAATGCCGCTGCTTGGGTGATGCTGTCGATATCGAGCCGCCGGCCAAAGGCACCGCCCATGATGTAGTTGTGGATGGTGACTTTCTCGGGCGGCAATCCGGTAGCCTCGGCGGCGGCTTGCTGCGCGCGTACAGGCACCTGCGTGCCGACCCAGACGTCGCAGCCATCGGGACGCACATGCACCGTGCAATTGATCGGCTCCATCGGCGCATGGGACAGGAACGGCAGTTGATAGATTGCCGAAAGCTGTGTCTTGGCGCCCTTGATCGCCGCCGGGGCGTTGTTTTCGTCCTTGGCGACGACGCCTTTCGGCCCGAGCGATGCCGCGTCGAGCGCCTTGATCAGCTGGTCGGTCGACATGCCGGCGTTGGGACCCGGATTCCACTGGACCCGCAGCGCCTCAAGACCCTGCTTCGCCGCCCACATGTGATCGCCGATCACGGCTACCGCATCGGTGAGCTTCACGACATCGACCACGCCCGGAATCTTGCGCGCCGCCGCCTCGTCGAAGCTCTTGACCGTGCCGCCGATGACGGGGCTGGCCGCGACCGTGCCGATCTTCATACCCGGCACCTTGACGTCGATGCCGAATACCGCCGTGCCATTGACCTTGGACGGTGTGTCGATGCGCTTCAACGACTTGCCGATCAGCCGCCATTCCGAGGGCTGCTTCAGCACAGGCTTATCGGGTACGGCGAGCTTGCCGGCCGCATCGGCCAATTGCCCATAGGTCGCCTGATGCTTGCCGGCATCGTTATAAACGACGCCGAGTGCGGCACGGCAGCTGGCCGGCTGAACCTGCCAGCGCTGAGCGGCCGCCTGGATCAGCATCATCCGAGCAGCGGCACCAGCCGCGCGCAGACGCTGCCAATCGGCGCGGATCGATGTCGACCCGCCGGTTGCCTGCTCGCCCAGGAATGGATCGGCGTATTTCGCATTGTCGGGCGGGGCCGCCAGCAACGTCACCTGGTCGAGGCCGACTTCCAACTCCTCGGCAAGCAGCGTCGCGGCCGAGGTATAGATACCCTGCCCAACCTCGGTATGCGGCATGATCAGCGTGATCGTGTTGTCGGTGCCGATCTGCACGAAGGCGTTTGGCGCCAGGCCCACAGGCGTTGCGGCCTTGGCACTACCGGGCCCGCGCAGCAGTGAGGGCAACGCAACGCTGATGACCAAGCCACCCGTCGCGAGCGCGCTGCGGGTGAAGAAATCGCGGCGATTGAGATCCATGGCTCAGACCCCCGCCGCTTGCTTAATCGCGGCGCGGATGCGCACATAGGTGCCGCAGCGACAGATATTGCCGGCCATCGCGGAATCGATATCGGCATCGCTTGGATGCGCGGTCGCCTCGATCAACGCCGTTGCCGACATGATCTGCCCGGATTGACAGTAGCCGCACTGGACCACTTCGCTGTCGAGCCACGCTTTCTGGACCTTGGCCCCGACTACGCTGGCGCCGACCGCCTCGATCGTGCGGATCGGCGCGTCGCCGATGGATCCGACCGCGAGCACGCAGGAGCGCACCGCCTGCCCATCCATATGAACCGTACAGGCGCCGCATTGAGCAATGCCGCAGCCAAATTTCGTGCCGGTCAACCCGATGACATCGCGCAGCACCCAGAGCAGCGGCATGTCTTCGGGGACGTCGAGCTTGTGACTTTCGCCGTTGATATTGAGCGTAAGCATGGGCAGTCCTTCCAAAGTTCTGAACAATGGTAGGACAGGACCAGCCGGCCGTAAACGGACGTTTGTGTGAAACCCCGTTAAATTACAATGCGGAGCAGCGTCAGGCCTCGTCCGGCATGACGCCCGGAACGCGGGTCAGACTGTCGAGATCGCCGTTATACGCATATGCTCCGACATGGGTCAGCTTGCTGCGCAGATCGATCCAGACCTCACCGCCCATGTCCTTCCAGCGTTTGCAGAAACTGTAATCCTCTGGCAAATAGCGGCGCGTCTTCTGATCGATCAGGCTCTCGAAGAGCGCGACGTTCTTCTCATCCTCCGGGATGACCCGGTTCTGACCGGCCAACGCCGTCATGTATGTCAGTTCAGGATGATGCTCGATCATCGCCAGCAAGGTCGCGCGCTGGATCAGCATGAACCCGCCACCGACATGGTCGACGCTGGCGAAGCCGTCGACCTCCTCATACGGCGCACCGCTTTCCGGCATGCCGATGACGTATTGCAGCGAGGCCGCCTCAAGATGCGACGTGCCGTCTGCAACCCTCTCGCGGACGGCGTTCCAATCGATATGCTTGATCGGATAGGCGCCGCCGACCAGCGGCTTGTCGAAGGCGAGCAAGCGCCGCACCTGGGCCGACTGAAACCCGATATCCGCATCGATGAACATGAGATGCGTCGCGTCCGGATCATTCAGAAACAGCGTCACCAACGTATTGCGCGCCCGCTGCACCAGCGCATCGCCGCCGATGCAGGTAAAATGCATCTTCCAGCCCCAGCTTGCGGTCGCCCGCTGCAGATCGAGCACCGACACCATAAAATGATGTGTAACCATGCCGCCAAAACACGGGGTTGCGACGACAAGCTTGATCGGGGGTTGGGTCATTTCACCTCTTGCCATAAACCGGCGCCCGCTCGATTGCCCTGTGAGCACCGAGCCGATAAGCTCCAGGTCAAAGCCTTAACGTGAAACAGGCGGTCCTGTCGACCGGCCAATCGGGGCTTCGGCGAACGGTCAGCCTTCGCATAACATGAGGAGCCTCAACGATGTCCGATCGCTACACACTTTATGGGCGGCAAGGCGGCGGTTCGATCGTCGTTCAATTTCTGCTCGAAACCTTCGGCATTGCCCATGACGTCGTATGGGTTAGCCAGGAACAAGCCGCCCAACCTGACTACAAGCGGATCAACCCGTCTGGCAAGATTCCGGCGCTGGTGCTGCCAGATGGAACGATCGTGCTGGAGTCAGCCGCGATCTGCCTGCATCTGACCAACACAAATCCAGGATTGTCGCCGACGATCGGCAGTTCGGCGCACGCCAAGTATTTGCAATGGATGGTATTTCTGTCGGCCAATGTCTACGAGGCGATCTTGCGCGTCTATTACGCGCATCGCTACTCGGCGGGCGGGGACGCGCATGCGGCTGATGTCAAACAGCAGGCGCTGCTGCATATCGACCATCATCTCAGCGTGATGGAGGCGGTATTGGCGCCCTACCTGCTTGGCGAAACATTCACAGCGGCGGATCTCTATCTGGTCATGCTGCTAAGCTGGCTGCCTGACGGCGTACCGGAATCCATGCCGAAGCTGAAGCATCTGGCCGAGACGGTCGGAAAGCTGCCGATCGTCGCGCGCGTGCTCGCACAGAACGCCTAAAGATCAGCCAACTTCCAGCTCTTCGTCCCAATACAGGAAATCGCGCCAGCTTTGATGCAGGAAATTCGGCGGGAAGCGCCGGCCGTTTTCCTGCAGCTCATAGGTGGTCGGCTGGCGTGGCGCCTGGATCGGAAACATCTTGGCTTCGGCCGGCATCATATTGGCCTTGGCGAGGTTGCAGTCGCCGCAGGCCGTGACGACATTGTGCCAAGAGGTGCGCCCGCCGCGTGAGCGCGGGATGACGTGGTCGAAGGTCAGTTCATGTGTCGGAAAGCCGTCACCGCAATATTGGCAGTCGAACCGGTCGCGCAGGAACACGTTGAAGCGGGTGAAGGCCGGGCGCCGCGCGGTCGGGATGTAGTCCTTCAGCGCAATGACGCTGGGCAGGCGCATCTCAAAAGTGGGGGAGCGCACGGTCCGGTCATATTCAGACACGATGTTGACGCGGCCAAGGAACACAGCCTTGACCGCTTCCTGCCAGGACCACAGCGAGAGGGGGAAATAGCTGAGCGGCCGGAAATCGGCATTCAGAACAAGCGCAGGGCAGTTTTCCATACGTTCCGCTCTCCCTCGGGCGCAGGTCCGAGAAGGGTCGGCGGCGGATCAGTCGGGCGCCGATCCGGCGAAAACCCTCAACGAAACCTGCCGCCTTTGTACCCGAGACGAAGAGCTAACACAAGCATTGCACGCCAAAGATCGCCGGCCCACCAGATATGGCGGTTAGGTTACAATATGCCCCAGCGACCGGGCTAAAAATGTCCCGCCGTCAAAGGCTCCCTGCTGGTCGATACTATGCCCGACGCCGGGTCGCGTGGAGGTCTCAACCGGCACGCCTGCCGCCTTCAATGTGGCCTCGGCCGCCGCCATTGCGGCAAACGGCAGGACTGAGTCATGCGTCCCATGGATCAGCAGCACTGGCGGACGGGCGGTGATCGAGCCCGCAAAGGCATCGCCGTCAAAACCGGGGCCGCCCAAGAGCACACCTGAATAGCCAAGGATCGCAGCCGGCGGATATTTACGCCGCAGACCGACCTGCAACGCCATCATCGTACCCTGGCTGAATCCTACCAGCGCCAACTTGCTGTCGGGGAGTTGATGGAAATTCAGCAATTCGTCGAGATAGGCATCGAGCAACGGTGCGGCAGCGCGAGCGCCGGCCAACATGGCGGCCTCGGTCCGCTCGGCCAGGCTGAACCATTGAAATCCCATCGGCGCCATGTCGCACGGCTCCGGCGCGTCGGGGGCGGCGAATTCCGTGTTCGGCATCATCGCCTCCCACAATTCCGACAGCCCGAGCAAATCCTCGCCATTGGCGCCGAGCCCGTGCAGCAACACCACCAGCGAAGTCGGCTTCCCGCCCATCAAGGGTTGGGCGGCGTAGGTGGTCAGGCTCAGCGATGCGGTCATTCCAGGCGGTCCTTCCTATTTGATGATCGCGTCGCGCTGCGACAGTCGGTGGTAATAATGCCAGAGAAAATGCGCGGCCGCACCCCGCCATGGCCGCCATTTCTCCGCCAGATGCCGTAAATGCTTTTCGTTCGGCCGCTCGGGCAGGTCATGCAGATGGTGAAAGGCGACGGCCAGCGCCAAATCGGCCGCCGGCCAGCTATCGGCGCGCCCCAGGCAAAACAGAAGATAGATTTCCGCCGTCCAGCGCCCGATGCCCTTGATCTGGACCAGCTCCACGATCGCCGCTTCATCATCCATATCGTGTAGCAACTCCAGCCGGCATCGCCCATCAACAACCCGCGCCGCGAGATCGCCGACATAGGCCATTTTCTGCCGGCTAAGCCCGCAGGCCCGCAAGGCCTCAGGCGACGCAGCCGCGATTGCCTCCGGCGTCAGCGGATCAAAGGCGGCACCGATCTTTGCCCGGATCGCCCGGGCCGACGCAGTCGAGACCTGTTGACCCAGAATGATGTCGAGGAGCGTTTGGAATCCCGGCTCCCAGCGACGCAAGCTAGGCTCGCCCATCCGCCGGCGCGCGGCGGCAAACAGCGGGTCAAGATCGCATAAGGCATCCAGCCCCTGGCACAGCCCCGCTTCGTCGTTGATGATGGCGTTCATTTGCGTTAATGCCCCCGCCGCTTAAGTATCATCCCGCCATGTCACCCGTCATCACCCGCTTCGCACCCAGTCCGACAGGCGAGCTGCATCTGGGCCATGCCTATGCGGCCTGGTTCGCCTTCGACGCGGCGACGCGTCGGGGTGGTGAGTTCCTGTTGCGCATCGAGGATATCGACGGGGCGCGATGCCGACCCGAATTCGTCGCCAGCATTGAAGCCGACCTCGCCTGGCTGGGATTGGAATGGTCGCGCCCGGTGCGCTACCAATCGGATTGCCTGCCTGAGTATCGCGCGGCACTCGACCGGCTGGCAGCGCAAAACCTGCTCTATCCGTGCTTTTGCACCCGTGCGGAGATAAAGGCGGAAATCGAAGCCGCCGGTGGCGCACCGCAAGGACCTGACGGGCCGGTCTATCCCGGTACGTGCCGGACGCTCGACCCAGATCACGCAGCAATGCGCGTGGCACGGGGTGACAGCTACGCCATCCGCCTGAATATGGCGCTGGCACTTGGCCAAGTCGGACCGCTCAACTTCCATGATGCCGATGCCGGCACGATCGCCTGCGACGCGGCCCCCTTCGGCGATATCGTGCTGGCGCGCAAGGACACGCCGACCAGCTATCACCTTGCCGTCACCGTCGATGACGCCGCCCAAGGCGTCACGTTGGTCACGCGCGGCGTCGATCTGCTGGCGGCCACCCATTGCCACCGGCTGCTGCAAGCCCTGCTCGAGCTGCCGGTCCCTGATTATCATCATCACCGACTGATGCTGGGTGCCGATGGCAAGCGTCTGGCCAAGCGCGATCATTCGGCGACCCTGGCGTCGCTGCGCGCCGGCGGTGCCACGCCGGCGGACGTCAGGGTGATGGTCGGATTAGCTGTGTAGCCCCTTTACCAGGGCCTGATAATCGGGGTGCTCGGAATCGATCACTCCGTGACGGATCAGGAAATCGATGATCACCAGCGCCACGTTGAATTTGAAATCATCGGTATCGCGCACCCTTTCCGCGACCCGTGCCAGCGGCCAGCGCTCAAAGCTTTCGATCTCGCCATCGGTGTTGCGCGGCGTGAAGTCCTCGCCCAGGGCCAGATCGTAGACGAACAACACGTCGTCGCGCAGGCCGCGTTCCATCATCATGCGATAAGTGATGGCGCCGACCGGGACGGCGGTTCGCGCCAGAGCTTCGGGGATATCCGCCTCCTCAGCGCATTCCTTCACGACATTATCGATGGCGCTGAGGCCCATCGGCTGGCCGCCCGCGACTAGATTGTCGAGTTTGCCGGGGGCGATCGCCTTATCTGCGGCGCGTTTGCCAATCCATAATTCAATCCCGGCGGAGGTTCGCACCACGCCATTGACATGCACGCCATAGGCCTTGATGCCGAAGAGCGGCACCAGCTTGCGATCGAGCGCGCAGACTGGCGCCGCATGAAATGACGGGGCTATCGGATAGAGCTCGTTATGCTTCTCGCGGATATCGCCCGCCTGGACCAGCCGATCGGCCAACCTGTCGAGGGCGGCACTGCGCGACCAGAAATCCGTTGCCGATTCGGGAAGCGTCACCGAGGCGTTACCGACCGACACGAGATCGGGGAAATCCGATAACCGCTTTAGGCTCGCCCGGTGCACCTGGCCAAGCCCAACACCGTCCAACACAAAGGGCACGAATTGGCTCGGATCGTAGTCATTGCATGCGACACAGTGGCGCAGATAACTCAAAGCCTTCTCCCCTATTTGCGTCGCACGCCCTCGCCAAGTCGCCCTAACTGATCTATCTAAAGGAGATGCACAAGCTTCTCATTTTCCTGCTCGTCATCGCGATGGCCGCGACCGTCGCCGTGCTTGCAACCGGGGTGATCGGCATGGGACGCTCAGACCCGAAGGCCGGTTCACGCAGCAACAAGCTGATGCAGGCGCGCATCGTCTTTCAGGGGGTCGCGATCCTGCTGTTCATGCTCGTCATGTGGTATTCCAGCCGCTAGGGTCTGATCGGTTCAAATTGAACCGTGAATCAGACCCCACCGAGATATAATTGAGCGCGTTCGTTTCAGGCTGATTCACTCTGAAATGCTCACGCTCCAGATCCCAACGGGAGTGGGTAACGATTTGGTCCTTCTGACAAAGATTTATACGCGTGGCGGCGATGAGGGTGAAACGTCGCTCGGCGACGGATCGCGCAAACCGAAGGACGATCTTAGGGTCGAAGCCTATGGCGCCGTCGATGAGGCTAATGCCGCCATCGGCATCGCCCGGCTTCAGGCATCCCCATCGATCGACGCCGATCTCGCGCGCATCCAGAATGATTTGTTCGATCTCGGCGCCGATCTGTGCCGACCAGGCGATGCCGGCGACGGCAAGCTGCGCGTGGCGGAGGCCCAGGTCGATTGGCTGGAAGCGCGGATCGATGCCTATAACGCGAGCTTGGCGCCGCTTAACTCGTTTGTTCTGCCAGCGGGCGCGCCGACTGCGGCGGCTTTGCATCTGGCGCGGACAATCGTGCGTCGGGCCGAGCGGCGCGTTGTCAGCCTGACCCAGCACGAGGTCGTCAACAAACCGGCGTTGAAATACCTTAACCGTCTGTCGGACCTACTCTTTGTCCTGTCGCGCACGGCCAATGACGATGGTGCTGCCGATGTTTTATGGGTCCCCGGCGCCAATCGCGACGCATAACAGCCGCGTTGACAAGTTTCAAAAAATCAGCGGTAACAACCGTCCGGGTAACGTCAGGCGCGGATGGTCATGAGGCATAGGATTTTGGAGCTTTCAGCATGAAGGTTCTGGTCGCTGTCAAGCGGGTCGTCGATTATAACGTCAAGATCAGGGTTAAGGCCGACCGCACTGCGGTAGATCTCGCCAACGTGAAGATGTCGATGAACCCATTCGACGAGATTGCCGTGGAAGAGGCTGTCCGCCTGAAGGAAAAGGGCGTGGCTACCGAGGTCGTCGCCGTCTCGATCGGGCCCACCCAGGCGCAGGAGACCATCCGTACCGCACTTGCGATAGGGGCCGATCGCGGCATCCATGTGCCAAGCGATGCCGAAGTACAACCGCTCGCCGTCGCCAAGCTGCTTGCCGCGATCATCAAACAGGAACAGCCGCAGCTGGTCATTCTGGGCAAGCAGGCAATCGACGACGACAGCAATCAGACGGGTCAGATGCTGGCGGCGCTGCTTGGCTGGGCACAGGGTACGTTTGCCTCCAAACTTGTGATCTCGGGCGATCACCTATCGGTGACGCGCGAGATTGATGGCGGGTTGGAGACGGTGTCGCTGGCGCTGCCGGCGATCGTGACGACCGACCTTCGTTTAAACGAACCGCGCTACGCCTCGCTGCCCAACATCATGAAGGCGAAGAAGAAACCGATCGACACGCTGGCCGTTGATACTCTGGGCGTCGACATCGCCCCGCGTTTCAAGACGCTGTCGGTCGACGAGCCGCCGAAGCGCGTGGGTGGCGCCAAGGTCGCCGATGTCGCCGAATTGGTGGCGAAGCTGCGCAACGAAGCGAAGGTGTTCTAGAAATGCCCGTTCTCGTCCTTGCCGAGCATGACGGCGGAAAAATCAAGGCTGCGAGCCTGTCAGCCGTCACCGCTGCCGCCCAGTTGGGCGAGGTTCATCTGCTGGTTGCCGGTGCCGATGCAGGCGTTGCGGCGCAAGCAGGCGCCAAGGTCGCAGGCGTCACCAAAATCCTGCTGAGCGAGGCGCCCTATTACGCGCATGATCTGGCGGAACCCTTGGCGGCCCTGATCGTCTCGCTCGCTCCGTCATACAGCCACGTATTGGCTGCGGCGACCACGACCGGCAAGAATGTCTTGCCGCGCGCAGCCGCCTTGCTCGACGTCCAGCAAATCTCCGAAATCATCGCGATCAAGGCGCCTGATACTTTCGTGCGTCCGATCTATGCCGGCAATGCGCTCGCCACCGTACAATCGCTCGACACGATAAAGCTTCTGACCGTGCGCGCGACTGGGTTTGCAGCAGCAGCCGAAACCGGCGGGTCCGCGACAATTGAGAAGGTTACGCCGGCGCCCGATAGCGGCCTGTCCAAATTCGAAAGCGCTGAACTCAGCAAATCGGAACGCCCAGAACTGACCAGCGCCAAGATCATCATTTCGGGCGGTCGCGGCATGCAGAGCGGCGATAATTTCCACCTGCTCGATGCCATCGCCGATCGCTTAGGTGCCGCCGTTGGCGCCAGTCGGGCTGCGGTCGATGCCGGGTTCGTGCCGAATGATTATCAGGTCGGCCAGACCGGCAAGGTGGTCGCCCCCGATCTTTACATCGCCGTCGGCATTTCGGGTGCGATCCAGCACCTGGCCGGCATGAAGGACAGCAAGGTCATCGTCGCGATCAACAAAGACGAAGAAGCTCCGATCTTCCAGATCGCAGATTACGGCCTGGTTGCCGATCTGTTTACCGCTATCCCCGAATTGCAGGCCGAACTCGACCGTCTCGCGGTCGGGAAACCTTCATGACATCAAGGAAAACGCATGATTAAAACCATCGGCATCATTGGTGCCGGCCAGATGGGCAGCGGCATTGCCCATGTCTGTGCCATGTCGGGCTTTGACGTCAAATTGAGCGATGTGACGGAGGAGCGCCTGAGCGCCGCCGTGTCGCTGATCGACAAGAACATCACCCGTCAGGTTACCAAGGGCAAAACCACCGAAAAGGCCAAGCAGGACGCGCTGGCGAAGATTACGACGGGCACCGATTTCGCCATGTTCGGTGATTGCGACTTCGTGATCGAGGCCGCTTCCGAAAACGAGTCGGTGAAGCGCGAAATCTTCAAAAAGCTGGTGCCGAACCTGAACAAGGATGCAATGATCGCATCGAATACCTCGTCGATTTCGATCACCAGACTCGCGGCCTCGACCGATCGCCCGGCCAAGTTCATGGGCATGCATTTCATGAACCCGGTGCCGGTCATGGCGCTGGTGGAGCTGATCCGCGGCATCGCCACGGAGGAGGAAACCTTCTCCGCCGTGCGCGAATTGACCACCTCGCTCGGCAAGACCGCTGCGGTGGCGGAAGATTTTCCGGCCTTCATCGTCAACCGCAGTCTGCTGCCGATGATCAATGAGGCGGTCTATCCGCTGTATGAAGGCGTCGGCTCCGTCATCGCAATCGACACCGCGATGAAGCTCGGCGCCAACCACCCGATGGGACCGTTGGAGCTGGCCGATTTCATCGGCCTCGATACCTGCCTCGCGGTCATGCAGGTGCTGTATGAAGGCCTGTCGGATTCCAAATACCGTCCCTGCCCGCTGCTGGTGAAATATGTCGAGGCTGGTTGGCTTGGCCGCAAGACCGGGCGTGGCTTCTACGACTATCGGGGCGAAACGCCGGTTCCAACGCGCTGATGCG